>NZ_JADEVE010000076.1 GCF_016125955.1 Acetomicrobium sp. S15 = DSM 107314
GTGCGTCTTGGAAGAGCTTTTGGCTCGCGGCGAGAGGTGGTTCCCCGAAGAGTCTACTTTCAGAGAGGATATGCCCAAGCTGTGGGGTGATTGGGGGGTTGTTGGGTGGATAGGTTTATCAGTTTTGCCGACAAACTGAGCGAAGTTACCGCGAAAATTTTTGCGTGGCTTATCATTCCTCTTGTGTTGGGATTATTCTATGAAGTTATTGCTCGATATGTCTTTAAAGCGCCTACAGTATGGGCCTACGACCTGACTTACATGCTTTACGGCACGATGTTCATATTGGGCTCTCCTTATGCCTTATGCAAGGACAAACATATAAGAATAGACGTGTTTTACCAACGATTCTCTCCACGTCAGAAAGGGATTGTAGATGTCTGCCTGTATTTGATACTTTTCTTCCCTGCCATTATTGTTCTCTTTGTCAAAGGGATAGATTATGCGGCCTTCTCATGGCAGATGAGGGAAGTGAGCAGTGCAGGTGCGTGGCGACCCCCTCTTTATCCGTTGAAAACTGTACTTCCCGTGGCAATGTTCGTTATGTTGCTTCAAGGAATAGCTCAGTTCATTCGTTCTTTGCGTCTCGCTAAAGGAGGTAAATAGAATGGGCACGGAGATCCTTGCTATCTTAATGTTCCCTGCCATAGCAGTAGGCATTTTTTTGGGCTTTCCTGTATTTGTTGTCCTCATGGGTGTCTCTCTTTGGGTGGGGCTTATCGGTTGGGGCTCACCTATTATGGATCAGATGGCCAGTGCTGCTTTGTGGGTTCTTATGAATGATGCGCTTCCGGCTGTCCCGCTATTTGTGTTCATGGGTTGTATGATGGAAAGGGCAGGTATTGCCGAGCGATCATTCCATGTTCTTCAAGTCCTTTTTGGTCCAGTGAGAGGTTCGGTTGCTTTGGCTACGCTTGCACTGTGTACGCTCTTCGCTGCCGCTACTGGCGTAGTTGGTGCTCCGGTTACCGTAATGGGCCTCCTTGCTCTGCCGGTGATGTTGAGGCGCGGCTATGATATTCCTATGGCTACAGGAACCATCCTGGCAGGTGGAACGTTGGGCATCCTAATACCTCCCAGCATCATGTTAGTGTTATATGGACCATTAGCAAACGTATCTGTGGCGAGGCTTTATGCCGCAGCAATTATTCCTGGGCTCATTTTGTCGGGCTTATATATGGGTTATGTAGCTGTGCGCTGTGCCATTAACCCTAAGATGGGCCCCCCTTTACCGCCAGAGGAGAGAGCTATGCCAAAACTTCAACTCTTCTACGCGCTGGTGGTGGATATGGTACCGTTTTTCTTGATTATTCTCGCGGTTTTGGGGTCAATAGTCTTTGGCTTAGCCGCTCCGACGGAAGCAGCGGCAGTAGGGGCTGTGTGCGGTATGCTCCTAGCGGCTGCCCATAGGCAGCTCAATCTTAAGAACCTAAAGGATGCAGTTTACGATACGATGATGGCCTCTGCCTTCGTGCTCACTATAACTGTAGGAGCAAACATCTTTACCGGAGCTTTTCTGGCTTTGGGCGGTGGCCAGCTCATAACGGATTTTCTATTCTGGTTGCCGGTGGGCCGGTATGGCGTGCTTGCCGTTATACTTTTGATTATCTTTATAATGGGTTTCTTTGTGGATTGGATTGCCATT
Organism: Acetomicrobium sp. S15 = DSM 107314; assembly: GCF_016125955.1. Taxonomy (NCBI): domain Bacteria; kingdom Thermotogati; phylum Synergistota; class Synergistia; order Synergistales; family Acetomicrobiaceae; genus Acetomicrobium; species Acetomicrobium sp. S15 = DSM 107314. The sequence continues at coordinate 1,646 of NZ_JADEVE010000076.1, forward strand.
TTATTGATTTTCATTCCCATTTTCGCTCCTATAGTACCAAAGTTGGGATTTGATCCCCTTTGGTTTGCCCTCTTGGTGTGCATATGCCTTCAGACCGCATTTTTGACGCCACCATTTGCGACGTCTATCTTTTATCTGAAGGGAGTAGCTCCGCCCGAAGTGAAACTGATGGACATTTATAAAGGTGTTATACCTTATATCGCGTTGCAGCTGATTGGTTTGACTTTATGCATTATCTTTCCGCAGGTAGTTTTGTGGTTGCCGACGTTGGCTTATGGCAAGTAAGGAGTTGTCTCCATGAGCGACAAGTGACAAAAAAGGGGGTGATTTGGGTATACAAAAGCAAAGGCGTGGCATGATCAGTTAAACAAATATCTTAAAGTAGGAGGTGCAAGAGCGATGAAAAGATCGAGTATGTGGATGATCGGAGTTGTGATCATCACGACCCTTGTTTTTGCAGCTTATACTATAGACGCAGCAGCGCAGGAAAAGCCGATAAAGTGGAGGACGCAGAGCACATTCGGAGTGGGATCATGGGACTTTATCCACGGAGAGAGGGTAGTTAAGCGCATCGAGGCAATAAGCCAGGGCCGGCTGCAGCTTGGGCCATTGCTCGCCCCCGGCACGATAGTTCCGGCCTACGAGGTGCTCGATGCCGTAAATAGAGGTATCTTGGAGGCTGGGCAAGGCTGGTCCGGTTATTGGGTCGGCAAAAATTCCGCTTTTACGTTGTTTTCGTCTGCTACAGGTGGTCCATTTGGTATGGATGCTTGGGACTGGGCGGCATGGCTTCTCTTTGGAGGCGGTTATGATTTATGGAAGGAACTGTTTGAAAGTACCGGCTATACCAATGTTGTACCATTTATGATCAAGGGGGAACTCCCAGAGCCGCTTGGATGGTTCCCAAAACCCATAACGAGTTTTGAGGATCTTAAAGGCCTTAAGATGCGGGTAGCTGGTATGGCTGCCGACGTGTTCAAAGAGGCGGGCGTGGCAGTCGTCAATGTGTCAGGAGGGGAAATCCTTCCCTTGTTGGAGAGGAAGACCATAGACGCAACGGAATACAGTGATCCACATAGCGATCTATTGCTTGGGCTACCTGACATTTTGAAATTCTACGAGATGCCTGGAATACATCAACCTAGCGGATGCACTGAATTATTGATAAACAAAAAGAAATGGGAACAATTATCTCAAGACCTTAAAGATATCGTAGAAGTGGTTTGCAACGAGATGACCTTGAAGAACAACTTTGAAGAATGGATATATGGGCAAGAAGCGCTGGAAAAAATTGAGAAGGAATATGGTGTTCAAGTGGTTAGGACTCCCGATGAAGTGTTGATTAAATTCCTTGAGGCGTGGGATAAGGTTGCAGCCAGAGAGTGCGAAGCTAACCCTATGTTTAAGAAGATTTACGAGTCGCAAAAAGCATGGGCATCTAAATATGTTCCATATAGGACGCGGATCTATCCACCTTATTCCTTAATCGCTGACTACTATTGGAAGAAGTAACTTAGGGAGTTTTTGCGGATCCGGCATTTACTCGCATGTCCAGCGCCGCCAATGAGGGTTGACAAAGTTGGCGGCGCTGAGTCATTTAATGGGTTACAATAAAGTTGATAACGGTTCTCGGGGCCAGAGTCCGGTTTTTTCCTCGCGTTGACTTAAAGCCGACTTAAATTGGAGGCGATATAGATGAAGGCAGTGGTGAAGTTATCTCGCGGCAAGGGCAACATGAGCCTTATGGAGGTGGATAAGCCTACATGCGGCGAAAATGACGTGGTGATCCGCGTCAGAGCCGTAGGAGTTTGCGGCACGGATTATCACATCTATACCGACGAATACGCCACAACTCCGCCTATTGCGGTGGGGCATGAGTTTTCCGGCGAGATCGTGAAGGTTGGGGGCAAGGTTAAAGGATTAGCGGTAGGCGATAGGGTAGTCAGCGAGCTCTCCGTAGAGAGCTGCGGCGTTTGCAGGCTATGCAAAAGCGGCAACCCTCATATGTGTCCTCACAGGAGGTCGCCTGGCACGTTCACCGACGGCGCCTATGCAGAGTATATAAAGCTTCCGTGGCGCCTCATCCACAAAATCCCCGACAATGTTAGTTTTGACGAAGCGGCTGTGGCGGAACCCTCTGCCGTTGTGGCTCAAGGGTTGCTTGAAAGGGCGAGAGTAGAGCCGGAGGATTTTGTTGTAGTCATGGGCCCCGGGCCGATAGGGCTCCTTGCGCTTCAGATGGCAAAATTGTACGGCGCGAGAGCGGTAATGGTCGTGGGAACGGATGCTGACGAGAAGGTTCGTTTGCCGCTTGCCCGAAAGCTCGGTGCTGACTATGTAGTGAACGCATCTAAAGAAGACGCGGTAGAAAAGGTCCTTGGCCTTACCGAGGGTTTTGGAGCAGACCTCGTGATGGAGTGTTCGGGTTCCAGACAAGCCATAAACGCCGGCATTAAGGCTTTGAGGAGGCAGGGGCGCATGGGCGTTATAGGCATCCCTGGCCCTGAGGAACTAAACATAAACTGGAAAGAGGCAGTGCTTAAGGCTATAAATGTGGTTTTTAGCTTCGCCTCGTCGCCTTTGAGCTGGAACATGGTCCTTTCGATGCTCGGCAGAAAAGTATTGGATGTCGAAAGCTTAATAAGCCACAGGGAACCTTTAGAGAACTGGCAAAAGGTTTTCGAGGAGATAGAGAAAGGCAACGTGGTGAAAGCAATCTTGTATCCTTAGGTGAACAAGTGCATAAGCATTGCTGCATACAACAAGGCTTTCTGTTTTAAAGACAAACCACGCCGCGTTCCCCGGTTAGCTAGGGAGCTGAGCGTAAAGGCTTTCTCCCTGCGGGTGGTTTACATCCCGATCTCTTCGGCGCTCGCTCACTTGGAAGAGATGTAAAACCTTGGAAACTTGCCCGAAAGCCTACGACGCTATCCGCGGGGAGTTAAGGCGGTGGTTGTGTTACCATATTCGTAAATCCAAAGAAAGCGAGTTGATATTGTCTAAATGGGCGATATTCTCAAAGAGCATCTTGTAAGGGCTGTCATATTCGACTTCGGTGGCGTGATTGCAGAAGAGGGGTTTGTCAACGGTCTGAAAGTCATAGGCAGGCGCTACGGCAAGGACCCCGACGAAGTCTTGAAGCTGGGAAGCTCGCTTTCCTATGAAACTGGTTTCGTCAACGGCAAGGCGACGGAACAACAATTTTGGGATGCCTTCAGGCATTATACGGGCATATCTGCGCCCGACGAGGAACTGCGGGAGGTTGTTCTCTCTCGCTTTGTCCTTCGCCCACGCGTGCTCGAACTCGCGAGATCGCTCAAAGAGGCTGGCCTTACAACTGCTATTTTAAGCGATCAGACGAACTGGCTTGAGGAGATCAACGAGCGCACGCCGTTCTTTTATCTTTTTGACAGGGTTTTTAATAGCTACAGGATGGGCATATCTAAACGCGATACGGCGATATTTAATATTGTGTTGCGGGAACTCGGCTTAAGACCCCCTCAAGCCATCTTTGTAGATGACAGAAACGAAAACGTGGAGCGAGCCGCCTCGGTCGGCATAAAGGCCATACTCTATAGAGACGAAGAAAGCCTGATCGACGAACTCCTTTGCTTTCTCCCGCAATTAGCGACGTTTGTCCAAGAAAAACGAACATAGTAGCTTGCTTAGTTTGCAGGATCTACATGAAAGTTGAAAAAGGGGGTGGTTTTGAAAAGAAAAAGCGATTTTTGAGACAGGAGTGGCAAAAGTACGAGGGTAGATCGAGAGGAGGGCGAGGAAGGTGAGTGTCAAGGGAAAGCGTTATTTCGTTGTGTTTTTGATTTTAGCGGCGGTGCTTGTCTTGCAGCCATTAGCAGCGGTTGTCTTGGCAAGTGAGGCGACTGCTGCAAAAGAAACGGCCGTAAGCTGGGTGAAAGAAAACGCGCAGCACTTCGGTGATGTCTCCAGAAAACTTTGGGAATATGCCGAAGTAGGGCTGCACGAGTTTAAGAGTTCAGACCTGCTGGTAGGCGAGCTTGAGAAAAACGGTTTTAAGGTAGAGCGTGGACAAGCGGGCATGCCTACGGCATTTGTGGGCACATTTACGCGGGGTTCAGGAAAACCTGTGATAGGCATAATTGCGGAGTTTGATGCCCTGCCCAACGGACATTCCTGCGGCCATAACTTATTTGGCGCCGGTAGCGTGGCCGCTGCGATCGCGACGAAGGTGGCGATGGAGAAAAAAGGGATCGACGGCACCGTTAAGCTCTTTGGCACGCCGACCGAAGACACTCACGGCGGCAAGGTTTGGATGGCCAGAGAAGGCGTATTCGACGGTTGTGACGCCATACTCATTTGGCATCCAGGCACAAAAAATGAGGCCAAATACGGTTCGAACTTGGCGGTGCAGATTTTAGACGTTACGTTTACTGGAAAGAGTGCCCATGCAGGCGCCGCGCCCGAAAAGGGGAGGTCCGCCTTGGATGGCCTTATGATCGCCTCCATGGCTATGGAGTTTTTGAGGGAGCACATGATAGAACCCATGAGGATACACTACGTGATCTCTGCCGGTGGACAAGCGACGAACGTCGTCCCGGACCTCGCTAAAATGTCTTTGGGCCTGAGGGGTCCCAAGATGGCAGACATAGAATACCTGCGCAGCCGAGAAGGAGGTATCGATGACTGCCTACGCGCCGGGGCGCTGGCGAGTGGCACGGACGTCACTGCTCCCGTCGTTGGAGCCTTTTACAACTTGATACCCAACAAGACCGGCGCGTATCTCTTGTATGAAAACATGAAGGCCATAGAGCCGCCCAAGTTTACAGAAGAAGAGCAAGAGATGGCCAAGTCTTTGGCTCAAAAGTATAATCTTTCCTTAGAAGGGCTCGACAGCACTGTTTATGAACCTTCCTCTGAAATGAGCAAGGGATCGGAAGATACAGGCGACGTGAGTTATATAGCTCCTGTCTTAAAGCTTTACGCTGCATGTGCGGCCGTTGGTTCTCCTGGACATTCTCCGGTAAACGTAGAGCAATACGGCAGCTCCATTGGGCAAAAGGGTATGGTTTACGCCGCTGAGGTTTTGGCCGCTACTGCCTTAGATCTTTTAACCGACAAAGATAAGTTAGAAGCCGTGCAGAAGGAATTTGAGGAAAACCTGAAAGGGGCTGAATATCACCCTGTCATAGCAGAAGACCGTTGGCCGCCCATACCTGAGCAGAATCCGCCAGACTTCAAAGGACCGGCTCCGCAGATTCGCCCCGCGCCCAAAGCGCCGGAGTCTCTTCTGTATTGGAAGAAAAAGTAGAAACGTTGCGCGCCGCCGGATGGCCTTCGGGTTTAGGCGGCGCGCAATTTCGAAGCGACTCGTCAACTCGCAAAACTTGAGGCGCGGCTTCGGCGACCACCTGCACTCTTGATGACGGAACGGATCTCGTCGATCTTCCTTCGAGCCTCTTCTCTTCCCGCTTCCACGAAAGATCGCCATTGATCGAAATCCATCCAGTGCGCATCCCCGAGGTCAGGCTGAAGGGTCACATCCGCCTGGGCGAGCTGCATCGCCGATAAGCATAGCCCTCTTATAAAGTCGGCCCTCTTCAATACCTCCGCCACATGAGGAGTCTCGAGCGGCTTGAGCTTGGTCGGTTCGACAGATACGGCGATTACCACATCTGCCGCACGCCTGGCGAATTCCACAGGGACAGGGGCTGAAACACCGCCGTCGACGAGCATCATGTCTTCAACCACTTCTGGAGGAAAGAAGCCGGGCACTGAAGCGGATACGCGGACGGCTCTGACGGTGCTGCCCTCTGTCAACGTGACACTCCTGCCGCTGTTGAGATCGGTGGCTATGGCCAAAAAGGGGATCTGGAGCTCCTTCATATCGCAGTCGTCGATGACCGAAGAAAGGGCGCGCTCAAGCCTCTTTGCCTTAAGCAGGCTCAAGCGCGCCTCTTTGAAGCCAGACGTTACTATCATCGTTGCTACCTCAGTTATCTGCTGCAAGAGCGAAATTGCGCCGTTATTTTGTCTTTTAAGGTAACTTAAACCAAGCGATTCTAACGCTTGACCATCCAGAGCCTCTTCAACCTTCTCCGTCAGGGTGCAAGCGTCCGGGGCCTGGGCATACATAGCACCTACCACTGCCCCCATTGATGTCCCAGCTATGAAATCGATGGGGATTCCCTCTTCCTCGAGCACGGAAAGCACGCCTACGTGGGCAAGCCCTCTCGCTCCGCCGGCCCCCAAGGCGAGAGCTACCCTTTTCCTGCGCGGATGTAAGACCTCAGCTCTTGTTTCTTCTATCGCGAATTTTGTCGGCGTCGTCATATGTTTTGTTATCGTGTGGCTCGCTCTCTGACCTTGTCCATCAGCTTATCTTTGTTTATCACCACACGCTCATGCTTTGCGCGGCAGAATTCGCCCGTATCGTCCCATCCCGTCATAGAGAAAAGCAGCCTATTGCTGTCGATTTTGTCGAGGGTGATCTTGAAGTTCACTGTGGAGCCCATCAATACGGGGGCGTGATGTGTGGTCTCCCAATAGCGTCCCACGGTTATGTATCCTGGGGGAAGCTTGGGATCCACCATTTCTACTGCTGTTTTGATCATTATGTTGATACATGCGTTGGTAGAAAGGAGCTGTTGAAGGTGTGTGGAGCTGGTGCCCACCGTGTCCTCTGGTCCCACCACCTTCGTGATGGTGACCTCCTCGCCTTGCTTGACGAAGTCTTTCACGTCCAACATCGCACCACACCTCCTCCCTCTTTTTACCACCCGTTCATATGGAGACAACCCTCGTCTATGCCGTGGTGCGGCTCTTTTGTCTCGGCAGGGTAGCCTATGCTCGCTATGCCGAGCACCCTTATGTGATCCGGCATGGAAAGAATGTTCCTTACGGCTTGCTCTCTTCCGGCGTCAGGTTGCACGCCGAGCCATACGGCTCCAAGTTCCAAGGCATGCGCTGCGAGCAATATGTTTTCCATTGCGGCCGAACAGTCGTCAACCCAATGACGATGGGCGAAGGGGCTTTTGGTCGGATCGCCACAGACGACGATGGCAAGGGGGGCTTGAAAGAGCATCTTGCCGTAAGGGTGAGCCTCGGCAATGGCGTTGAGCTTGCTCCTGTCGTCGACTACAATGAAGTGCCATGGTCGGCTGTTGCCTGCGCTCGGCGCGGCACAGGCGCACTCCAAAAGCATATTGACCTTCTCTTTTTCTACAGCCTTGGGCTGGTATCTGCGGATGCTCCTGCGGCCTAAGATGGCCTGAATTACTGGGTTATTCTTGAGCGTCATTTCGTTCACCTCCGATGCCTATACGTCTTAAAAGTATTGTAGCATACCAAAGGCAAGATTGCGATACAACGTTTTACGACGATTTGTTTTTGATTGCTCAAGTATCTTGCCCTCATACTTAAATGACGATGCTTGTATGGCCTCGGTTAGTAATTAACGTTCAGCGATCAGCGATGCATCGCTGCGCGAAGCGCCGAACGCACTTCATGCGTTCAATAAAAAGCTTTATGAACTTGTGAAGCAAATTCGGGGTTGCGCGAAGCACAACCCAGCGATCAACAATAAGTGATACTCATCACTCATCACTCCATCCCAAGTTTGCCCAACGTTCCCTTGTCTCTGGCAAAGTCGAACATGCGAGAGAGAAGCCACGCAGAAAGGGCCAGATATAGCAGGTTTAATCCCGAAGCCAAGAGGAGCTCGCCCGAGGGAAGGTTACCGTTTCGTATCACCGCCCTCATGCCCTCGAAGACGTAACTTGTAGGCAAAAGCGAGGCTATATTTTTGAGGGCAGACGGTAGTACTTCTATCGGATAAAAGACCGCAGAGACTGGCTGAATTAGGAAAGGCAAAGCCCATACCAACGCCTCGGCTCCCTGGCCAAAGCGAAGCATTACGGACACGGCGAAAAGTCCCATGGTGAGGCCGAAGACCAAGAGGTTTGCCAAAAACGGCAAGAGGTACAACCCCATATCGAAAACGTCGAAGCGATATAAGACGAGGGCAACGAACGACATGAGGATAAACGTGGCGCCCACCCGCATCAGGCCAAATATGTAGGTGGCTGTTATGTACTCGGAGAGGCGAAGCGGCGAGCAAAATACATTTAGCAGGTTTCTGGCCCATACGTCCTCAAGAAACGATATGCTTATACCTTGCTGGCAACGGTAGAGGATGTCCCAAAATATCATTGCCCCTATGAGAAAGGTTATGAAGTTCGGCAGCTCGCCCCCGGCGGTGCGTTGGATGAAGATCGTCACGTATCCCCACACTAAAAGGTCCATGGTCGGCCAAAAGACCATCTCAAACTGCCTTACCCAACTGCGCCTGTAAACGTAGAGATAGCGCAAGACTACGGCCAAGATGCGGCGCATCTTCAACTTGCCGCCACTCCTTCTTCTCGGACTATGCGGATGAATAGTTCCTCTAAGTCTCGGCTTTCGTAGCGCGCGATGAGCTCCTTTGGGCTTCCGGAGGCCACCAGGCGTCCCTTGTGGAGGAATACGACGCGGTGGCAGATCTCTTCCACGTCGTGCATATTGTGCGACGTGTAGAGTATGGTCGTCCCCTCCTCCTCGCAAAGCCTCTTCAACGTGGTTCGCACCTTCTCGGCTATATCTGGGTCCAGATTGGCCGTCGGTTCATCCAAGAGCAACAACTCTGGGTGATTTATGAGGGCTTTGCAGAGGTTCAAGCGCGTCGTCTCTCCGCTCGAGAGAGCCCCGGTGAGGGCGTTTTTGAGGTGGCTTATCTCCATCAGCTCCAAGAGTTCGTCCACCCTGCGCCACGGGTCATTTACGCCGTATAGGCGGGCGAAGGTGGCGAGGTTTTCCCAGACGCGCAGGTTCATGGGCAGGTTAACATTTATCGAGACGAAGTTCATCCGTCGCAGGATGTCTACCCTGTGATGCTCCAGGTTCAACCCGAAGACGCAGATGTGTCCCTTTGTCGGCCTCACGGCCCCCAAGAGCATGAGAAGCAACGTGGTCTTCCCCGCGCCGTTGGCCCCCAATATTCCGAGCGTCTCCCCCCGCGGCACGGCTATAGTGACATCGTCTACGGCGCATCTGTCTCCAAAGCACTTAGTAACGCCTTCTACGCGAAGGACAATCTCATGCTCCATGGTAAAAGTGTGCGCACCTCCGATGGCCTCTCTGTCGACGACCAAGAGCCATTATAGCCGAAGGTGCCCACTCCGATGAGCATGTGCGTCTCGCTCTTTGTAAAATTTGCCTGTGTCTCCGGATGTTTTGCTTCACCGTGTCTGCTTGGTTTGCTCGCTGGATGCGTTCAAAAGGCCTTGACTTTGATGTCGCAAAGTTCTATTTTTAGTAGCGCTTAAGCCTTTCTGGCAATATTTGGGAGGGCGACAACAAAATAGTGAGGGGAAGTTCTTCGGGAAGCCGGTTAGAATCCGGCACAGCCCCGCTACGGTAAGGATGACGACGCATGCACATGCCACTGGCAAACTGCCGGGAAGGCGCATGCCGAGGATGACTCCGAGTCCGGATACCGAACCTTCTCCAGGCGCTTTTTCCTCCGCGAGGGCCAGGGGGAAGGCGTTAAATACGTTAGGCCCAAGAGGGCCTATTTTTTTGGCCCCAAATCAGCTTACGGGAGGGGCAAGAAGTGAAAGGAAAAAAGAAAGCGGCTTTACTGGTTTTGGCGTTTGCGATGGCGTTGTTCGGGGCGAGCGTGTCCGCTGCGGAGGAGGGGGAAGAAGTCATAACTCTTGAACCGGAGATAGTTACGGGTTCGCGAATTTATACGAGCCTTGAGGAGGTTCCAGCACCGACCTATGTTATAAACCGCGAAGAGATAGAAAAAAGCAACGCAAAGAAATTAAGCGACATCCTCTCGAGCGTCCCAGGGATTTATGTAACCTCGCGAAGCGGCAGGACAATGGAAGACAACATCAAAATGAGAGGGCTGGTAACCGAAGTTCTTATTCTGGTCGATGGAGTACCTTACTATAACGCTACATACGGTGCCGGAGCTGCCGCTTATGACTTAAGGTCCATACCCGTGGACGATATAGAGCGGATAGAGGTCGTTAAGGGCGCGGGGTCGGCTCTTTACGGCTCCATGGCTGCAGCTGGAGTTATAAACATCATTACCCGTAAACTCGAAGGCGAAGGCTTTTCGATCCTCGGCGAAGTCGGAGCTGACGATTGGAGGCGTGGCACGGCAAGCGCTTGGACTGCAAGCGGAGATTTTGGTGTGAGGGTTCGATACTCGAAATCGGAAGAAGGGGAAGCGCCTCTGTCTTTAACTGACGGCATGCTCGACAAAAGCCTTGATTACGACGAGGAATCAGCCGGCCTGACGCTGCAAAAAGGCCCTTTTACTTTCAATGCCTCCTGGGGTGAATATAGCTCAAATTGGACTTCTTCTTGGAGTGGATGGTCTTATAACGACAAAAACAGACAGGAAGATGAATATTCCAGATTTAATCTAAAATGGGAAGAAGTATCTAATAAATTTATAATTTATTATCATGATCAAGAAAAAGGTTACTGGTACAATTTAAATAAATATTTCTATGATAGCGAAGCTTGGGGATCGGAGTTTTCGCAAAAAGTTGCGTGGGAAGACACGCTTTTTTCATGGGGGTTATCCTTCCGTAAAGAGGATATTTACTTTGACGAAGGCGTCCCAACAGATCGAACTCGCGAAAATTATGCCCCCTTTGTTGAATTGTCCAAACCCGTGGGTGATTTTATCTTAAACTTGGGGCTCAGGTATGAAATGTGGGACCAGGACGAAGCCGATGATTACGACGAGCTGATGCCTAAATTTTCGCTTCTCTATCAGACGCTTGGCGGAACTACCTGGTATCTATCGGCGGGGCGCTTTTTTGCCATGCCGAGTGTGTATGAGCTTTTTGGAGATGGAGCTTGGGTGGTCCCGAATGTGAACCTGAAGCCTGAAAAAGGCTACAGCTACGAAATTGGCGCAAAAGGATACAATGAATCGGAAGCTTGGAACGCCGGTCTTTTTTACATAACCATGAACGATAAAATCTTATACAATCTCAATACTTCCTCTTACGAAAATGCCGATGAATACCACGCCTGGGGCGTCGAAACTTCAAAAAGCTGGGCGCTCTCTCGCCTTTGGGATTTGAAGCTCAGTGCAAGCTGGATGCGAGCAGAGGAAAAAGAAAACGGCCTTTGGAAGAGGGCGCGTGTCCCAGAGTGGGATGTTGATACCTCCCTCCTTTATCGCAATGGTCCTCTCGAGGGAGGATTAACCATTAACTACTTCGGTAACCGCGAAGAGGGAGAAGGTGCCGAATCAAACGTCGCGACTGTTGACGCCTCAATTGCGTACCAGTTAAGTTCATTTAAGCTGCGCCTTTCCGTGTATAACCTCTTTGACGAAGACTTCTGGCAAAGCGAGGCAAACAATACCTATTATTATGCTCCAGAACGTAGGGTTTACTTCACCCTGGAACGCATCTTTTAACTCTGATTTTTAATTCATAGTAGTAGGATGGAGTAACGAAAGTCTCAAACTGCATCCGTTATGCTACGCAAGGAATCGAGCCTCCTTGCGTAGTCATTTTTTTAAGCACTATATGTTTCCTTTCTCCTCACAAGATCAAAGAAGTATGCGTGAACATAAAGAAGGTCTTTAAAAGGGCAGTCTTAGATCATTCATACATGATAGCCTATGCCAACAGGTGCGTGGGCTAAGCCAGGAGAAAAACAGGACACGCCACAAGGCTACTAACGTCTTTACGCGAGTGCCGACATCCTTTGGCCTACGGGACGTAGTAGTCTATGCGATGAAGGTGTTGCTGAGGCCCTTGCCACCGAAATATTGTCACGCTATATAGAGACGATCACCAGATGCTTGACGAAAGGGAAATTGTAACTACAATATAAACAGAGGTGTAATTCTTGCCTTAATTTTTTAACTGCAACAATTGGGATCTGTACTTTGTCAAGCTAAAATTATAGCCAATAGAGGTGTTATCATTGATCTTTGTTAACGTTATTTGCAATAAGTTATATTCTGTATGAAAAATACGAATTCATAGCAGGAATGCGTTCTTCAGCGTCGCCGAATTTAGCTCATACAAGATGTTTGATAGCTTTTCGCGGCCTATTCTTTTGAGTCCGATAGCAAGCATAAAAGAATGACGTTCTCAGTAGAGAGGTGAGGAAATTGAGGGATTGTTATTGTGTAAGATATAGGATAATGAATACAGAATATGTGTTTGAAGAGGCTCTATGTTGAGATATTTTAGTTTATTTATACCATTTGACACTTATCGACACTCGGGCAGCAAAAAATTCTGCTTAAAGATAGTTCTTGGCTATAACAACAGAGATGGTTGCTGTTAAGTAAGTTTCATTATACATTTAAATTAAAGTAGTAACAAATTTCTTCTGCATTTCAGCTAAGCCGTAATTTTAATAAAATATTCGCTACATAAGCAATAAATTTGCAGTATAAAAGGTAGCAAATGATTTTATAAACGGGAAACTAACTAAGATTTTAAATAAGCCGAGGAGGTGCACAAGGAAATGAGAAGAAGATTTTTGGCCATAATGTTAACTGTGGCGGTGGCAGCTGCCGTTAGCACAGGAGCGGCAGTAGCTAAGGATGTTAGTTATCCTGCTAAGCCCGTGACAATAGTTTATCACTCGCAGGCAGGTTCTGGAGGAGATATATTTCTAAGACAGTTGGCTAAAGCTATGGAACCACTCTTGGGCCAACCCATTGTTATAGAAAATAGGACAGGTGGAGGTGGCTCTAACGCCTGGACATATGTAAAGAACGCAAAGCCTGATGGCTATACTTTGCTTGGAATATCTTCTTCTATTTTAGCAGGGCCGCTCCAGACAAAGATGTCAGTAAGTTATAAAGATTTCAAGCCTGTTGCTCAAGTATTTTTTGATCCTACAGTAATCTACACCTCAGCAAATAGTAAATTTAAAACATTTGAAGATATTATTAACCATGCAAAAGCAAACCCGGGTCAACAGACATGGGGAGCTGGAAATCCTGGTAGTGCTGAAACAATGTGCATTGAAAAGATTGCTCGGCTTGCTGATATGAAAATAACAGTCGTTCCTTTTGAGGGTGGGGCGGATGTTATGGTAGAAATAATAGCTGGACGTATAGACGCAGCTATCGGCGAGTATGCCGAGATCGCCAGTCAAGTGGAAGCTGGAAACATAAAGCTTATCTGTAACCTTAACTCCGAGAGGATGCAAAGCTTGCCCGACTTGCCGACGCTGAAAGAATCCGGAATTGATTTTGTGTTTGAGAAAATGAGAGGCATCTTAGCGCCGAAGGGCACGCCAGACGAAGTTATTCAAGTATGGGTTGATAGGTTGCAAAAGATTTATGATGATCCTGCGTTCAAGAAATATTATGAAGAGAATAAACTTGTGCCTCGCTTCAGGCCTACCGATGAAATGCAAAAAGCAATGGACGAGCAATATGAATTCTTTAAAGAGATGAGCAAAGGGTTATACTAAGCTATAATATGAGTGTCATGATGAAGATTAATAAAATGTAAATGTAAATTAGCTTCATACTACCTTTGTGCCTAAAATCTAAAGCACAGAGGTAGTATGAAGCGACATAAGGGGATGACGGCTGTGGCCACCAAGAAATTATTGGGTAGAGTAGTTCTTAATCTGGCGTGGATAATAATTGCTACGGTATTTTATTGGGTTGCCATACCATATGCATCGGTCAGAACTTTTGATCCCGTAGGTCCACACGTATTTCCACAAATTGTATCTGTAATAATTATAGTTTGCGCAGTTGGGAATTTATTCATAGTATTTTTGAGCACAAAAAAAGACAAATCCCTTGTTATTGACATTAAGGAAGCGCAACAAACAGAAAGTACTGATTTTAGGAATTTAATGAAAGTAGTTTTAATCATTATTGTTTCAGGTATCTATATTGTAATTCTTAACTGGATTGGTTATTTATTTAGCACTATATTATTGATTTTTTTCTTAGTATTGATTCAAGGAGGAACCAAACTTAATAAAAATTTAATGATAAGTTGCGGATTTTCTTTGTTTCTTTATATTGTATTCTCAAGAATTCTTAATATTCTTTTGCCAGAGGGTTTATTGGGATTTATTTTTACGTAGTTGAGTGGCTTGAACTTCATCTTTGATGAATGGAGGTTAATGCGCAGTGTTTGTGGATTTATTGCAAAACATTATGCTTGGAACGAACATTGTTTTTACAATAGAAGGAATTCTTGCGATTACGATTGGGGTTATTGTAGGCACCATAGGAGGAGCTATACCAGGGATAAACGCTTCTATGACCATGGCCATTCTGTTGCCTTTTACCTGGGGAATGGACCCAATAATAGCAATATTAATGTATGTGGGAATTTATTGTGGGGGTCAATATGGAGGGTCGATCCCTTCGATACTTATTGGAACGCCCGGTACGCCTTCGTCAGCTGCTACTGTCCTTGACGGTTATCCGTTGCATTTAAAAGGCAAAACAGGATTGGCTTTAGGAATGTCGTTATATGCCAGTGTAACTGGAGGGCTAATCTCCAGTGTTGTATTAATGATTTTGGCGATACCCCTTGCAGGGGTCGCCTTAGCCTTTGGTCCACCGGAATATTTTGCACTGGCTGTAGTCGGATTGACACTTATTGCCTCTTTATCTGCAGATATTTTTAAAGGATTGATCGCCGCTTCTATAGGGCTTTTGCTGGCTACCGTAGGGCTTGATCCTTTCTCTGGGATAGTAAGATTTGGTTTTGGTACCGAACAGCTAATCCAGGGGTTTGAGTTGATACCATTTTATATGGGAATTTTTGCTTTAAGTCAGGTCTTATATAGCGTCTATAAAAAAATAGAGCGAGTTGCAGTCGATTACAGTGTTAGCTCAAGATATCCTTCTTTTGCTGACTATAAAGGCTGTTTTCTTGCCATGTTAATAGGTTCAATTATTGGCGTTTTCGTGGGCGTTATGCCAGGGGCTGGAGCATCAATAGCTTGTTGGATTGGATACAATGAAGCCCGCAGATGGTCGAAACATCCAAAAGATTTTGGAAACGGTGCACTTGAAGGAGTTGCTGCACCTGAAGCTGCTAATAACGCAGTTACCGGTGGGGCGATGGTTCCAATGTTATCCCTCGGCATTCCAGGTTCAGGTTCTACAGCTATTATGTTAGGAGTGCTGATAATTCATGGACTCAGGCCTGGACCGATGCTTTTTGTTACAAATCCAGATGTTCCATACTCGATTTTTGTTTCTCTATTTGTTGCCAATATAGTGATGATATTTATTGGTTTAGCTTTTATTAGGTTGTTGGCGAAAGTAGTCAATATACCTGAATCCATAATGAATGCGTGTATTTTAGCGATAATATTCGTTGGAGCTTTTTCTGTTAACAATAGCATATTTGATGTATTTGCAGTTTTACTTTTCGGAGTATTGGGATTAATACTTAAGGTCCATGATTATCCTGTAAGCGCTACTGCGTTAGGATTCGTTCTTGGATATCTTGTTGAAACAAATTTCAGAAGATCGTTAACGGTGGCCAAGGGCAACTGGATGATATTCTTCCAAAATCCGATTTCCCTCGTTCTGATATGCATAGCAATTATCAGCGTAATATATTCAATTTATAGTAATTATTTCAAAGGTAGAAAAGAAAGTGTATAAATATGAAATAACTGAGAAAATCACCAAATTTACTTCCACTTGTCCGTAGCCTGCTTGAGGAATTAAAATAATTAAGATAATGCTCGGATACTTTTGCAGGTTATGTTATTAATACTAAATTTGATTATAACATAATAAGAAATGACAATCGAATTCTGTAGATCAAATTAAAGGAGAGAGGCAAATTGGCGCAATACAAAATTGGAATTTTGCAGGGTGATGACATAGGACTCGAAGTAGTGCCTGTGGCAGTTGAGGTGCTAAAAACTGCTATTGAGAAATATGAAAGCGTCAAAATAGAATGGCATGAGCTTCCGATAGGTTATTCATCTTATCTTGAAAACGGAGAAACTCTTCCAAAGAGGACTTTTGACGGCCTATTTGACCTTGATGGTTGGATTCTGGGCCCCATAGGACACATGGCTTACCCAAAAGACGATCCTAAAGCTATCAATCCTCATCCTATTTTACGAAAAAGCTTCGATTTGGTGAGCAATATACGTCCGGTGAAATCGTACGAGAATATCCCAAGTCTCCATAGGGACGTTGATCTTGTGATTGTCAGGGAAAATAACGAAGGCTTCCAGCCTGACAGAAACATGTATAAAGGCAAGGGTGAGTTCATGCCCACTCCGGATATAGCTTTGTCTGTCAGAGTTATTACAGAGCGCAATTCCAAAATGGTTGCCGGAACAGCTTTTGAGTTAGCACGCCAGAGAAATAGAAAAAAGAAAGTAACTGCAATTCATAAAAATACAGTATTTAAGCTAACCTGTGGCTTGTTTGTTGATAGCTGTAAAGAGAAAAGTAAGGAGTATCCTGACATTGAATTTGATACTATGATAGTTGATACATTTGCAATGAATTTAGTGATGCGACCTCAAAAGTTTGATGTGATTGTTACGACAAACATGTTTGGAGATATTCTTTCCGATGAAGCGGCAGGACTTGTCGGTGGCCTTGGAATGGCGCCGGGATTGTGCGTGGGTCCCAAATATGCCATGGCTCAAGCTACGCATGGCTCTGCTCCAGATATAGCCGGCAAACACGTTGCAAACCCTTACGCCATGATAATGTCTGCCCAAATGTTACTTTCTTGGTTGGGAAACACGAAAGGCGATGCCGATGCCATCAAGGCCTCAAAGGATATAGAGTTTGGGGTAAACAAAGTGCTTTATGAGAAAAAACATCTTACACCTGATCTTGGTGGTATATCAACCACTGAGGATATGGGCAGAGCCATTTGTGATGCCATAAAAAATATCTAATTCTAATATTTTGTCAATAAAAATATACTTTAACAAGTGTTTTAGACAAAAATACAAAGGAGATCAATATAATGAGAATATCAATACCATATGGGAGGAATTTGTTAAAAGCAGAAGTACCCAATCTCATAGCTACTCTTGAGCCACCCTATGTAAAGGAACTTGATGATCCAAAGGCTGTTTTAATGGATAAACTAGAAAACCCGATAGGCTCTCCCTCTCTTCGGTCTTTGGCGGAAAACAAAAAGGACGCCGTAATCGTAATTAATGACATTACGAGACCATGCCACTCCGAAATACTGGTGCCCGGCATAGTCAAGGTTCTGAATGAGGCTGGCATTAGCGACGAGAGAATTAAATTGTTAGTTGCGACGGGGAATCATAGGGGTAACACAAAAGAAGAGCTCGAAGGTATGGTTGGATCAGACATTGTGAATCGGATTGGGATTTATAATCATGATGCTATGGATAAAGAAAGTATAGTGTATTTGGGGACGACGAAAAGGGGAATCCCTGTATACATAAACAAGATATTTGTCGAGGCTTCTCTAAAAATACTGACAGGGATCGTTTCCCCCCACCACTCGGCAGGTTTTGGGGGAGGGAGAAAAAGCGTGTTGCCCGGTATCGCAGGCATCGATTCTATTCGCCCTCATCACTCTTTTCCGATAAGACCATTTGAGCCCTCCATGGGGTGGATTGATGGAAACCCTATGCACGAAGAGTCTCTCTCGGCAGCTAAGATGGCAAAAGTAGATTTCATAGTTAATGTGGTGAATAACATAGAAGAAAAGATCGCCGGCATTTTTGCCGGCGATCTTGATCAAGCACATAAAGCTGGTGTAGATATGTGCAATAAGGTCCATCGGGTAAAAGTTCCCAGAAAAGCTGATGTGGTTATCACAAGCCCAGGGGGATTCCCCAGGGATTTTGATTTGCATCAGTCTCAGAAGGCCGTTGTGCCTGCTGAGATGTGTTGTAAAAAAGGCGGAGTGATTATATTGGTTGCGGAAGCTTCAGATGGCATAGGCAAATTTGGTAATTGGCTGAAAAGTGCCAAAGAGCCGAAAGACGTTATTGATAGGTTTAAGAAAGAGGGGTTTACACCAGAGTCATCCAGCAAGGCACTCTATTATGCCAGAGCCTTGTCCAACTTTAAAGTAATAGTCGTCACGAAAGGGGTTTCAGATAGGGATTTAAAAGAAATGTTTTTCATTCCGATTTCAGACATACAACAGGCGATTGAAGAAAGCATTAAGATAATGGGTCAAGATGCAGAAT
Organism: Acetomicrobium sp. S15 = DSM 107314; assembly: GCF_016125955.1. Lineage (NCBI taxonomy): Bacteria > Thermotogati > Synergistota > Synergistia > Synergistales > Acetomicrobiaceae > Acetomicrobium > Acetomicrobium sp. S15 = DSM 107314. Next base: position 19,862 of record NZ_JADEVE010000076.1, read on the forward strand.
TTATCTTTATTCCCCATGGAAGTGATATCATACCCGAACTGGAATCATGAGACAAGATCTTTAAAAGAAACTTCGCTGCACAAATTTGCAACAGCATGAGTGGTACTATTGAACCCAAAGCCATATTTGAGCTTAAGCGGCCGTTTTTAGCTAAATACCTGTGCCTGTGTTAAGATAACTTAAGTATCGACTGGAGAGATATCGCTAAAGTTAAGATTAAAAAGTACGATGCCCTCGAGCTATAGGCAGTTGTAGCAATATCTTCTATATCGCGCACCGGCGTAATCATATTTTAATCACATATTTATAGATAGCAGGAGGAGGAGGAGCTTTTAGATGAAGGAAAACAAACTGAGGGAGCTTTTGAGAGCTGGGAAGCCTTCCTTGGGCACCCGCGTGTTGAGCCAGTGGCCTATGGTCGTCGAATACGTTGGTACCAGCGGAAATTTCGACTATATTGAATACGTTGCCGAATACTCTCCTTTCGATCAATATGACCTTGAAAACATAGCTCGCGCCTGTGAACTGCACAACATGGGGTCTATGATCAAAGTCGATTTCCAGAGCCGCGAGTATGTCGCTCAGAAAGCGATTGCCTCCGGCTTCCAGGCGATCCTCTTCACGGACCACAAGACTCCGGATGAGGTCCGCGCCTCCGTAAAAGCCGTAAAGGCGGACGAGCCGGCTACCGGTGGACGCTTCGGCTTCCCGAACCGTCGTTATATCGGTTGCCAGCCCTACATCTCCCAACTGGAGCATATCAAACGCGTAAACGACATTGTCCTTTGTTTCATGATAGAGAAGAAAGAAGCTATGGATAACATCGAAGAAATCTGCTCCATCCCCGGCGTCGACATGGTTCAGTTCGGGCCATCCGATTATTCCATGAGCATGGGCAAAAACAAGGCCGACGCGGCCGAAGAGTGCAAAGCCGCAGAGCGCAGGATGATCGAAGTTGCCTTAAAACATGGAGTGCAGCCCAGGTGCGAAATATATGGAAATCCTGACGACGTTAAATACTATCTGGATCTCGGCGTCAGACACGTATGTTTCGGCGACGAGATGAACGTCTATTCCAAATTCCTGCGCAAGGAAGGCGGCTACATGCGCGGAATCGTCGACGGCATCAAGTAGTGTTAAGTTCTCTGAACGATGACAGTTCTGTAAGTCCTTAATAAGAGGGGGATATGTCGTTGGTAAAGGCCGATACGTTGGTAGTGGTATGGAGTTCGAGGGACAGAGATGTGGCCCTAAATACGGTCTTCATGTATACAAAGAACTCCAAACTCAAGGGATGGTGGAACAACGTCAAGCTGGTGGTCTGGGGTCCTTCGGCGAAGCTCGTATCCGTGGACCAAGAGCTTCAGGCGGAGTTGGCCGAGCTAAAGAAAGCCGGCGTCGAGTTGTTGGCGTGCAAGGCCTGTGCGGACAGATATGGGGTATCCAAGCGATTGGAGGAGTTAGGGATCGAAGTGATTTACATGGGAGAACCGCTGACTGGATATCTTAAAGATGGTTATGCGGTCTTGACGTTTTAGATCGCAAACCTCAAAGTGGTGCCTTTATATAACGGCGTAACGGCAGAGCTCAGATGGAGTCTTGGACAAAAGGGTGAGTGAACATCTGGGTAAACCGAGAAACCTCAGCTTGGATCTGCGGAGCCTTAGCGCGGCTGTCCTTTGAAGTTGCCTTAATAGCTCATGTAAAAATGTAGGCGAAGCTGACAGATGCTTCATGTAAAATTCCAAGCGAAAACAGGTTGCTTGTTTTATCTTCAGTGAGGCTATATAATGCTGCTTGTTAGATTGCCAAGAGTTATGGGAGGGGAGATGGAGGTATGAAATACGTATGCACGGTTTGCGGCTATGTTTATGATCCTGCCAATGGCGACCCCGATTCGGGCATTGCTCCGGGCACGCCCTTTGAAGAGCTCCCTGATGATTGGGTTTGCCCCGTCTGCGGCGTAGGGAAGGACATGTTCGAGCCCGAGGAGTGAAGCCAACCCCGATCGGCAGTTATGAAGGATTTTTGAGCTGTTGAATGGAAGTAGATGTGTTCCAGGTTTGTATGGTTTTGATATATGAGGATCAAAGTTCGATTTAGATCGCCGATGAACGACGGCCATTTAACGTCGTGAGATGCTTTGTGATTTAAGCTTTAAATTATTGCGATGAAGGGGAGAGTAATATCGGTACGAGCGCTTCAGAGAGGGGGCCAAAGGTGCGAGGCTCCTGCGCTTGTCGATGTGAAGACCACCCCGGAGCTGTCGTCGAAGCCTTAGTCTTAGGATAAGGCGGCGGGGTCCGCCCCAAACAGCGGATTTCGAGCGCCGGGCCCAGTGCCCGGAAGAGGAGTGGAACCGCGGGATCTTGCCCGTCTCCTTGTGGGGGGTGGGCAAGATCTTTTATTTATTTGGAGGGATAAAAATTGATTGGTCTGCTCGAGCGCTATGAGGATCTCTTTCCTCTCACATCCGCAACCCCGCGCATCTCGCTGGGAGAGGGAAACACGCCGTTTTTGCCGTTGCGAAACGTAGGCAAAAGCTTGGGCGTAAAGCTGTACGGAAAGGTGGAAGGCGCCAACCCCACCGGTTCTTTTAAAGATAGGGGGATGGTGTTGGCCGTGGCTAAAGCCTTGGAAGGCAGGGCTCGCGCCGTCGTCTGCGCTTCCACTGGCAACACTTCCGCCTCGGCGGCTGCTTATTCTGCGGCGGCCGGTCTCCCCTGTTATGTGATCCTTCCCGCCGGCAAAGTGGCGAGGGGCAAACTTGCCCAAGCCTTGATCTACGGTGCCAAGGTTTTGGCGGTGCGCGGCAACTTCGACAAGGCTTTGGAGTTGGCGATGGCTGCATCCGACGAGTGGCGGTTGGCCATCGTGAACTCCGTGAACCCGTATCGCCTCTGGGGCCAGCGCAGCGGCGCTTGGGAGATCTGCGACGAACTGGGTAGGGCTCCAGATTGGTGCGTTCTTCCCGTTGGGAACGCAGGAAACATCACCGCCTACTGGGCGGGCTTCGTCCAGTATCGGAGGATGGGGAAGTGCCAGGGCGTGCCGCGAATGGTGGGCGTTCAAGCCCAGGGGGCATCGCCTCTCGTTAGTGGCGTCGAATGCGACAAACCCGAGACCGTCGCTACGGCGATTCGCATAGGTCGGCCGGTGAACGCCCAAAAAGCGCGCGCTGCGGTTAAAATGAGCGGCGGATTCTTCATGGCCGTGAGCGACGAGGAGATACTCGAAGCCCAAAGCCTTTTGGCTTCTCGCGAAGGCGTCTTCGCCGAGCCTGCCTCCTGTGCTCCGCTGGCGGGCCTGATGAGGCTCAAGCGGGATGGCAAATTGCCGCAGGCGACGACGATCGCGATGATACTGACAGGAAACGGCCTAAAGGATCCGGACACAGCCATGTCCAAGGCCGGTGAGCCCGTCGAAGTGGATGGGACCATGGAGGCCCTGCGGAAGGTGATGGCGCCATGATCTTGCGAGTGAAGGTGCCTGCGTCGAGTGCAAATCTTGGTTCGGGTTTCGATACTCTTGGCATGGCCCTTTCTCTCTACAATTTTTACGACCTCCTTTCGCTTCTTCCCAGCGGCAGCTACGAGATAGAAGTTATTGGCGAGGGGGAACACGAGCTCGAAGATCCCATTGGAAATTTGCTCATCAAAAGCTATGAGCGCGCCGCGGGGGAATTGGGGATCGAAGCTCCCGGGCTCAAGCTTCGATGCCTCAACGCCATTCCCTTGCGCAGAGGGCTTGGAAGTTCGTCCAGCGCGGTCGTCGGCGGGGTGCTCCTCGCCAATGCCATGAGAGACAACCCCTTGGATAAGGATGAGCTGCTCGCCTTGATGGTTGCCATTGAAGGACATCCAGACAATGTGGTCCCGAGTTGTTTGGGCGGCATGGTCGTCAGCTCGTGGGATGGCCGGGAGCTGCGGTATGTCAAGCTCCCTTCCCCTCCTCGGGATATAGTCGTGGTTGTGGCTGTGCCCAATGTAGAGGTGAGCACGAGCGAGGCCCGTCAAGCTTTGCCTGAGCAAGTGAGCTTGAGCGACGCAATTTTTAACGTGAGCCGCGTGGCGCTGCTCGCCGCTTCGTGGGCGACCGGACAGTGGGACCATTTGCCGTGGGCCATGGAAGACCGACTTCACCAGCAATTCAGGGCTCGCCTCTTCCCCGGTGGAGAGGAGATTTTGGAAAGGGTAAGGTCCGTTCCCGGGTGTCTCGGTGTGGCGATAAGCGGCTCAGGCCCGAGCGTCATGGCCTTTGCGAGAGGGAACGTGCAAGAGGTCGCCGAGGCAGCCTGCCGCACGTTCATGGAAAAGGGGGTTCGTTCCCGCTTTTTTGTCCTCGACATAGACGAAAACGGAGCCGTTGTAGAATATACAGAGCCTTCGCTCGACAAGGAGGAGATACAACATGTCAAAAGCGGCCGATGAGCCCAAGGCCTTTGGCGGTCAAACTGTGGACTCCGTGACCTGTGATCACAATGTAGCAAAGGTGGCAATTTTGGGTGTGCCGGATGTGCCCGGCATAGCAGCTCGCCTCTTTTCGCGCTTGGCCGAGCGCGACGTTAAGGTCGGAATGATCATCCAAAGCATCATGAGGGGTGGCGTGAACGATATAGCTTTCTTAGTCAGGAGAGATATCCTGGGCAAAGCTATAGAGGCTTGCCGTGAAGTGGCGAAGGAGATAGGCTCTCAGGGCGTGACGTTCGACGCCGAGATCGGTCGCGTTACGGTAACCGGCCCCGGAGTGTCCGAACGGCCCGAGGTTCCATATCAAGTGTTTTCGACCCTCGCGCAAGAGGGCATCAACATAGACATGATCTCATCCACTAATGAATCGATTACGTGTGTCGTAGAATCCAGCGATGTGGAGCGCGCCGTGGAAGCCCTGCGCAGGTGCTTCCTCTCCTGAGATGGGATAAAATAAAAGGCGAGTTCTTTTTAGGTGGTGAAGCGCGTGAGAAAGATCATAGGGGCATTGTTATGCCTCTGTCTTTGGACCGCAGTTGCGGCGTCTCAGGAGACGGTGACGTTGAACGCCGAGAGCCTGTATTATGATCCCTCGACGGGCCAAATCAAGGCCTCCGGCAGCGTGGTGATCCGGGAGGCGGACGTCGTAATAGAGGCCGATGAGGGCGAAGGAAGGTCTGACGGCAGCACTTTCCGCCTTTATGGCAACGTGCGCGGCCACTTCCAAAAGGATGGAATTGACTTAGTCTGTGACGAATTAGTGGTGCAGCAGCGCGAAGAGGGAAGAATAGCCACAGCTAAGGGAAACGCTAAACTGCTGCGCGGGGAAGAGCGCATAGTTGCCGATGAACTCGAGTGGCCCTGGGGTTCTCCGGATAACTATGTCGCCCGGTCGAATGTGGACGCAGTTACGAGCGCTTACGCAGTTCAGGCTCAAGAGGTCGGCCGTCGGGGGGGTCGTTTTTGGGCTAAGGATGCGAAGCACTTTGAAGATAAGGCCAAAGGGATCACGCTTTCCGCCAGAGAAATCGAGGGTAACATTGAGGGCGAAGAGATAAAGGATTTAGTGGCCGTGGGTAACGTGATTGCCAAACAGCGCACCTCCCAAGAGGAGACGACACTCTCTGGAAACAGGGCTGTCTACTCCAAGGATCGCGGCACTATCACCGTGACTGGCAAAAAGGCGGTGGTATTTCAGAAGGACCGCACGATACGGGCGGACACACTCATCCTGTTTTTGGAGAGCAGGAGAGTTGAAGCTCACGGATCTCCTCAGATCGAGTTCTTGAGAGAGCAGGAGAAAAAGTAGAATGGCCCAAACCCTGCGAGCAGAGGGGCTTGAAAAGAGCTTTCGAGAGCGCACCGTCGTGTCGTCGGTAAGCCTCAAGGTGAAGCGAGGGGAGATAGTCGGCCTGCTGGGCCCGAATGGCGCAGGTAAGACCACCACCTTTTATATGATCGTCGGGCTGATCTTTCCCGATAAAGGCAGAATTTACCTCGACGGCTTGGATGTGACGCCTATGCCTGTGTATAGGCGAGCGCGCTTGGGGATAGGATATCTTCCTCAAGAGCCCTCCGTGTTTAGAAATCTCACCGTTAGAGAGAACCTGGAGCTCGTCCTCGAAGAACGGGGTTTGGATCAAAAAGGGCGGAAGGAGATAGTCGATCATCTCATCGAAGAGTTCGGCATCGCCGAGATAGCTCACGTGCACGGCAACTCTCTGAGTGGCGGGGAAAGACGGCGTGTGGAAATAGCCCGCAGTTTGGCTACGATGCCTGACTTCATCTTGTTGGACGAGCCGTTCAGCGGGATAGATCCTATTGCAGTTTACGACATCCAACAACTCATCATTAATCTAAAGTCAAAAGGATACGGCATATTGCTCACCGACCATAACGTCAGAGAGACATTGGCCATAACGGACAGGGCTTGCTTGATCCACAACGGTAGTATAGTAATTGAGGGCTCTCCCAGAGATGTCGCCGCGAGCGACATGGCGCGCAGATTTTACTTGGGCGAGCGCTTTCGCTGGTGAAGGCGCGGTATTTTTTGCCAAGTGCCGTTGAGGATTATGTTTATGACGGCAGAAGCTGCACGGCGCACGGCTGGAGATAGGTCGAGAGACGGTGAGAGTTGTTCGGGTTGTATGCCTATCGCCGTCACCGTTAACCACTCCAAGTGAGGCCCCAATATGAGAGGCAGGGTTATTCCGTGAGTTTCAAAAACGGCTTCTGCGAGGTCGTCGAGCGTAAGGCGTCTTACGCTGCCGGCTTTGAGGCCCATGTTCGCCGCATCTACTACGACGAGCTCTTTGGGACGGTCGCGCAAAAGCCACGGTGTGAAGTTTTCGGGCACCGTTTCGCAAACCACTACACGCATCCACGGTGGTGCTATAGGTATGAGCGATTCTGCTATGCAGACGCCGACGCCATCGTCTCCCCTCAGTCTGTTGCCCAACCCCCAGAGGTGTACTTCAAATGACGAAAACCCATTCTCCATCTTCGCATTCCTCTCCTGACCTTTTTGTCTCCAAAATGGTGCGTCATTCGCTGCGAATGACGGCTGGAACACTTGCGAGCCGTATCCTCGGCATGTTAAGGGAGATCCTCACGGCAGCGTTTTTTGGCGCCACACGGGAGCTCGATGCCTTCTATGTGGCCTATACGTTGGCAAACCTTTCCCGACAGCTCTTGGCGGAGGGGGCGCTCTCTGCCACCTTCGTCCCCGTCTTCTCTCAAGCCTTGGCGAGAGACGGCCTCGATCGCGCCGAGAGGCTTGCGAAAGAAGCCGTAACGCTCCTTCTGGCGATGGGAGCGCTCTTCGTCACAGCGGGCATAATCTTCGCGCCTTACCTGGTCTTTCTTATAGCCCCCGGCTTTAAGGGGCAGGATGCCGTCTTGGCGACGAACTTGACTCGCCTTCTCATGCCCTATTTAATATTGGTTTCCCTCGCTGCCTTGGCCATGGGAGCGCTCAACAGCATGGAGAGCTTCTTGGTGCCCGCTATAGCCCCTGCAGTGGCCAACTTGGTTTATATAGTGGCCATATCGTTATTATATTGGAAAATGGGAATATGGGCCCCTGCCGTTGCGGTTTTGTTGGGCGGATGTTTTCAGATGGGCCTGCAGTGGGCGTGGTGCGCGGGCAAAGGTTTGATGCTCATTCCAGCCATGCCCGGAAGGGATCCGGAGCTCTGGCGTATGGTTCGCCTGTTTTTCCCTTATGCCGCTGGGCTTTCCTTGAACCAGTTTCACCCCATCATAAACCGCATCCTCGGATCCTTTTTGGAGGATGGGGCCATTTCCGTGCTCAACTATGCGGATCGCCTTATTCAGCTTCCCCTCGGCCTTTTCGTTATAGCCGTCTCTCAGGCTGTGCTTCCCCTCTTTTCCAGGGCTGCCCTCGAGGACGAAGTTGCCTTTGCCGACATAGGGCGAGATGCCCTGCGCTTCACGCTCTTCATTGTTTCACCTATAACCTTATGCACTCTCTTGTATGCGAGCGAGGCAGTTCATCTGTTGTTCTACCGTGGCGCCTTCGGCGACTGGGCCTGGCGCGCTACGAGCGGTGCCCTCTTCTTTTATGCCCTTGGACTTCCTGGCATGGCCTGCAACAACGTTACATTGAGGGCGCTTTACGCTCGTCGCTTCCCCAAGGCTGCGTTTTTCGTAGTAGTTACGAGCGTTTTGGCCAACCTCGCCTGTAGCGTGGTCCTCATGCGATTCCTCTCATACAGGGGGCTTGCGCTATCCAGTGCTATCGCCTTCACGTCTGCGTCTCTCGTCGGTGGGCAGTTCTTGCGCACCTCACTCGGCAGGCCGATCGGGCTTTTCGATATACCGTGGGTGTCGAGGCTCGCTTTGAGTTTGGCGGCTACGGGTGGAGCTTCGATGTTCTATAAGTTTTTCATACCCTATCCCTTGGGTGCTGGATTGCCCTTGCGGGCCCTTTGGATGTGCGGCGCCTTCGCCGTCGGTGCTGCAAGTTATATAATAACTGTGCGGCGCCTCAAGTGTGCGGAGTGGGGATGGGTGGCAGAAGCGATAAGGCGGGATAAAGCGAGGGTGAAAAGGGATGAATAAAATAGGGGTTATCATCGCGATTTTGCTGTGTTCGTTCGCTTCGGCGGCAATAGCGGATGAAGAGGCATTGATCCAGGAAAGGATGGTCTCCATACGAGCAGAAGGGAAGCAGTTGGACGGCCTCGTCATAGGCGCTCAGGCGAGGCTCGATTTCATATACGTGGACGCTGCCCTTGTTGAAGCGCTGAGGACCCCGAGCGAGTTTCCCGACTGGCTGCGTTGGCATGCCAAGGATTTCGCGAGCGAAGAGCTAAAAAGGGGTGTCCTCTTTGTGCTGCGCATCGAGACATATAATCCGTGGACGTTCGACCCGATGAAGATTTCTGTCGCCGATTACGCGCTAAAGGAGGAGGACATCCTCACAAAGCCGGCGTATGTCCCGAAGGGAGATCTGCCGAGCCGCTTTGAGGGTAGCCTTTCCTTTCGTGTCCCAGGTCTAAAGCTGAAACCCGGCCAGGAGATAATCATCTCGTATGGAGAAGACAAGGCTACCTTTCGCGTCCCGAAGGGGAGGTGAAGCGTGATGCATAAATATCGCTGCGTTGCTTGCAGTAGGGAATTCGAGGTGGAAGATCCCGTAAACCGCTGTCCCTTCTGCCGCGGCAAGGTGCTCTTTCACCTCGAGGGAAGACCCATTAGAAAGAAGGCGAACTGCGGCGGGAATTGCTCCGGTTGCAGTGGGTGTGCAGCGTGAGTGATGCCTCCTTTTTGACTTTAGGCATCGAGACATCGTGCGATGACACCTCCCTGGCCGTACTTTCAGGGCCGAGGGAGGTGCTCTCTTCTGTGGTGTCCAGCCAAGTGGATTTACACGCTCCTTATGGCGGGGTATTGCCTGAACTGGCCTCTCGCAAGCATCAGGAGGTGATAATTTCTCTCCTTCGCAAAGTTTTATCGGACGGCGGAGTCTCAAACCCTCATCGCGACATTGACCTCGTCGCCGTGACGAGAGGTCCTGGTCTCATGGGGTCGCTACTGGTGGGCGCGATGACGGCTAAGGCCCTCGCTCAGACCTGGGAAGCTCCGTTGATCGCCGTAAACCACCTGGAGGGGCATATATTCGCCAATGTATTGTCTCATCCCTCTTTAGAGCCTCCGTTTTTGTGCCTGATCGTTTCGGGTGGCCATACCGAGGTCATCCTGGTGCGGTCTTTCGGCGACTATTTGCTCTTGGGGAAGACGCGCGATGATGCTGCTGGCGAGGCCTACGACAAGGTAGCTAAGCTCTTGGGTTTGGGGTATCCAGGAGGGCCGGCGATAGATCGCCTGGCCAAGGAGGGTGACCCGAAGGCATTTACATTCCCGGTACCGCTCGGGCACACCAGAAATGTGGAGTTCAGCTTCAGCGGCCTGAAGACGGCGGTCCTTTGGGCTGTGCGCCGCTTGGAGCAGGAGGGTGCTCCCATCCCAGTAGCTGATATATGCGCCTCATTTCAGCGCGCTGCCGTGGAGGCGCTGATGTCCAAAATGCGCCTGTCTGTGGAGATGACGGGCGTCGAGAGGGTAGCTATATCGGGAGGGGTGGCGGCGAACAGCGCCCTCAGAGAAGCTGTGGCGTCTCAAGATGCATGGGAGGTGTATATTCCCCCTCGAGAACTCTGCACGGATAATGCTGCAATGATCGCTGCGGCCGGTTACGATGCCTACGCGCGCGGCTTGCGGTCTGACATCTCCTTTTCTCCCGATCCTTCCTTGGTGCTCGCCGAGTAATTCAAAGAAAACGAGAGAAAAACGGCGAAAAACAGCGCTTTCATAAGAATGAATACCATTATGGCCATTATCCTTGAATAAACGCCATTAACCACGATTATTGGATGTTGAATATATTGGCGCTTATCGCTATCCTTATTCATGGCTTGATTAGCACTCCTTCATATTGAGTGCTAACACAATTTTCGATTAGGAGGGATTCGAACATGAAGGTGAAACCGCTCGGCGATCGAGTAGTGGTCAAAGTTCTCACGCAGGAGGAGAAGACGAAGGGAGGTATCGTGCTTCCCGATACGGCCAAAGAGAAGCCGCAAGAGGGAGAGGTCATAAGCGTAGGAAGCGGTCGTGTCCTCGATAACGGCCAAAAGCTTCCACTTGAAGTTAAGGTCGGAGACCGCGTAATCTTCAGCAAGTACGCCGGTACGGAGATCAAGATCGACGGAGAAGAATATCTTATTCTCAGCGAGCGCGACGTGCTCGCTGTAGTTGAGCGATAGCGCAAGATTACAAAAAGGAGGGTGTACGAGAATGGCTAAAATTCTCATGTTCGATGAAGATGCACGCCGAGCTTTAGAGCGAGGAATGGATAAGGTGGCCAGCACTGTGGGTGTGACGCTCGGCCCGAAGGGTCGGAACGTGGTATTGGAGAAGAAGTTTGGCTCGCCTACCATCACGAACGATGGCGTCACCATCGCCAAGGAGATAGAGCTCGAAGATCCCTTTGAGAATATGGGCGCCCAGCTCCTGAAAGAAGTCGCCTCCAAGACCAACGATGTTGCTGGTGACGGCACTACTACCGCTACAGTGCTCGCTCGCATAATGGTTCGCGAGGGCATGAAAAACGTTGCAGCCGGCGCCAACGGCATGGTGATGCGCCGGGGGATCGAGAAGGCCATTGACGTGGTCGTGGACGAGCTCAAGAAGATGTCGATCCCGGTCAAGGACAGAAACAAGATCGCTCAGGTAGCCGCTATCTCCGCCAACGACAAGGCCATAGGCGAACTCATAGCCGAAGCCATGGAGAAGGTAGGAGAGGAGGGCGTCATCACTGTCGAGGACAGCCAAAGCGTAGGCACCACGTTGGAGATGGTGGAGGGGTTGCAGTTCGATAAGGGTTACATCAGCCCTTACATGATAACCGACCCAGAGCGCATGGAGGCCGTCCTCGAAGATGCATACATCCTCATCAATGACGGCAAGATCAGCAATGTAAAGGATCTCCTTCCCATCTTGGAGAAAGCTGTGCAGACGGGCAAGCCCTTGCTCATCATAGCGGAAGACGTTGAGGGCGAAGCCCTCGCCACGCTGGTGGTGAACAAACTGCGCGGCATACTCCAGTGCGTCGCGGTGAAAGCTCCCGGCTTCGGCGAGCGCAGAAAGGCCATGTTACAAGACATCGCCATTGTGACGGGTGGCCAGGTTATAAGCGAGGAGCTCGGCATAAAGCTCGAGAACGCTGACCTCTCGATGCTTGGCCGCGCCAAAAAGGTGCGCGTGACCAAGGAGGAGACCACCATAGTAGAGGGCGCTGGCGATCCCGAGGCCATCCGCAAGCGTGCCGCTCAGATTCGCGCCGAGCTCGAGGAATCCACGTCTGAGTACGACAAGGAAAAGCTCCAGGAGCGGTTGGCCAAGTTGGTCGGCGGGGTGGCGGTCATTCAGGTGGGTGCCGCTACCGAGACGGAGCAGAAAGAGCTCAAGCACCGTATAGAAGACGCGCTCTCTGCCACAAGGGCGGCCGTGGAAGAGGGGATCGTAGCTGGTGGCGGTGTGGCCCTGCTCAATGCCCTACCTGCGCTGGATAAGTTCATCGAGACCCTCGAGAGCGACGAGAAGATCGGGGCTCAAATCGTGCAGAGGGCCATGTCTGAACCTCTCCACCTCATAGCCGAGAACGCCGGCTTCCAGGGAGATGTGGTCGTGGAGAAGGTCAAAAGCCTTCCCAAAGGCCATGGCCTCAATGCCGCTACGGGCGAATACGTAGACATGGTGCAGGCGGGGATCATCGACCCATTGAAGGTTACGAGGAGCGCACTCCAGAACGCCGGCTCCATCGCTGCCATGGTCTTGACGACCGAGGCACTCGTGGCGGATAAGCCCGAGAAGAAAGAGCGCACTCCCGTCCCTGAGATGCCGGAGTATTAAACTCAAAGAGTCAAACAAAAGGGCCTCGCATGAGGCCCTTTTTTAGTGCCTCGACTCTTGTCTTTTATAACCCGCGTCTTTGTGAGGTTTATTTTGCTAAATATCTTTTAGTATGGTAAAATACTTGGTAAAGATGGGTGCCAGGCTCTGGGTTTAGATCACCTAAGGAGGAGGATGCGAAATGCCAAAGAGCCCTTACGAGGCGTTCCTGGAGCAGGTGGATGAGGCGGTTCCGTATCTCAAGGTCGAGCCCGAGTATGTGGATATGATCAAGGAACCTAAGGAAGTCCTTGAACTTACGATACCCCTGCGCATGGATGACGGCTCCGTCCAGATGATCAAGGCGTGGAGGAGCCATCATAACAACGCCCTCGGCCCATACAAAGGCGGAGTTCGCTATCATCCGGACGTAACGAGGGACGAGGTAGTAGCGTTGTCGGCGTGGATGACCATTAAGTGCGCCGTAATCGGTCTACCTTACGGTGGCGCCAAGGGCGGCGTACGCTGCACGCCTTCGGCCCTATCGCGTGGGGAGCTTGAGAGGCTCTCTCGGGCTTATGCCTTAGGGATATCCCGCTTTATGGGCACGGATTACGATATCCCCGCTCCGGACGTCAATACGAATCCGCAGGTGATGGCTTGGTTTACCGATACTTATGAAAAGGTGATCGGGAGAGGCGAACCATCCGCTTATACCGGTAAACCCGTAGAGATGGGCGGATCCCTTGGAAGGAGTACAGCTACATCTAGGGGCGGTGTGTTGTATATCCTTCGCGAGACGCTCAAGGAGATGGGCCTTTGGGGTAAGGATTTAACGTGCGCTTTGCAGGGTTATGGCAATGTGGGAAGTTTTGCCCACATGTTTTGTTCGGAGCTGGGCTTGAAGGTTGTGGGAATCGCAGACGTTGAAGGAGGCATTTATAACCCCAAGGGTTTCGATTACGCCAGCGTGAAAGAGCATGTCATGAAAAGAGGCACCGTGGCCGGCTTCCCCGATGCCGAGCCCATCTCTAACGAGGATCTGTTTGCCTTGGACGTCGACGTGCTGATCCCGGCGGCCCTTGAGGGCGTCATAACGGAGGCCAACGCCGGTAAGATAAAGGCAAAGGTCGTGTTAGAGCTCGCCAACGGCCCCACTACGCCTGAAGGAGAGGCAGTTTTGACCGACAAAGGTATACTGGTTGTCCCTGATGTATTGGCCAATGCGGGCGGCGTTGTTGTGAGCTGTTTTGAGTGGATTCAAGGCAGGACCGGCGATTACTGGACCGAAGAACAGGTCAACAAAAAGCTTGACGAAAGGATGACTCAAGCCTTTCATGAGATTTGGAGACTTAAGAAAGAGACGGATATTACAATGCGCCAAGCGGCTTACGTGCGCGCTATTGGCCGTGTGGTTGCGGCCATGAGATTTCGCGGCATTTGGCCGTAAAACCTACCGAACGTTTTTACGAGGGGGGGAAAGCCCCCCTTTTTTATTTTTCCAACGGCGGCATGAGATTATTCAAAACAAGCCTTGCCCCACTAAATGAATTATAATGGGGAACATGATATGTTTAACCTCTGCACATGCCTTTAGCTTTTGCTTTGGCGCAGGGAGGTCGAAAAAAAGGAGATGCAGTTTCCCCGTTTAATATTGGCAGATGAAGAAAGAGAAGAGGTCGTCCCCCCCACTATTGGCCAGAAGGCATCTCGGCGAAAACATCATCCGTTGCCGACAGGGCTGGGTGGGGAGTGTGGGACGTAGAAGACCAGACTCGCCTGAGCGATGATGGTTTTATCGTAGGGCGATCTGTAGCTACACAGATGCGCCTTGAGCCGTGGAGTGCACCGAATGTCTTTCACAGGTGGTTGAAGTCGCTTTGAGGAGGTAGTTCATGGAAGAAGAACAAAGAGATAACATACTAAGTTCGCTGTTATCGGACGAGGCGGAGGAGATTTCGCAACAGGTTGTGGCGTGGCGAAGGGAGTTTCACCAGTTTCCGGAGTTAGCTTTTGACGAGCGGGTGACGGCTGCCAGGATCGTCCAGATCTTATCGGACCTCGATGGGATGGAGGTAATAACGGGTCTGGGGACGAGCACTTCGGTTGTCGGCCTGTTGAGAGGGGATTTGAGAAAACCCGCCTTGATGCTGAGGTCCGACATGGACGCTCTGGCCTTGGAGGAAGGCACAGATCTTCCCTTCGCCTCTTGTATGCCCGGTCTTATGCACGCCTGTGGTCACGATGCCCACATGGCTACGCTCCTTGGGGCGGCCACGCTCCTTTCGCGCCATCAGGACGACCTCACCCGACCCGTAGTCTTCGTCTTCCAGCCTGCTGAGGAGGGAATGGGCGGAGCTAAGTCTATGGTTGAGGGAGGCCTGATAAAGCGGTTCGACGTGGGAATGGCCCTCGGGTTTCACTATTGGCCTCATTATCCATACGGCAAGCTGTTTACCCGTCCGGGTCCCATGACGGCGATTTCCGACCAAATGCATGTTGAGATGCAGGGTGTGGGCGGACATGCGGCAGAGCCCCACCTTGTGGTTGACCCCATCATCGCTATGGCGCAGCTGCTTTTGGCGACGCAAAGTCTGACAAACCGAGAGATAAACCCCATGAAGGCTGCGGTGATCTCTTTCGGCAGGGTTGAAGCCGGCGAGGCCTACAACGTGATACCGGAGCGGGTGCACCTATGGGGTACGGTGAGGGCTTTTGACACTGATACGCGCGATTACTTGCGGAAACGGCTTGAGGAGGTTGTGCCGACCATCTCTAAGGCCTTTCGCGTAATGGGCACCATGGAGTATATGCCCTATTGCCCTCCCACTATTAACGATGAAGCCTTGACCGAGCGTGTCTTAACACTTTCCAAATCCCTTTTGGGCGAGGAAAATGTCATGATTATGGAAAGGCCGCTTTTTGCCGGGGAAGATTTTGCCTTTTATTCTCAGCTCGTTCCCTCGTGTTTCTGCATAATGGGGACCGGCGTCGAGTATGGCCTTCATCATCCCAAATACGATGTTCCCGAGGACCTCTTTCCGCTGGCCGTAGCCTGGGAGGCTTATATGGGATTGCTTTTGGATCTGCAAGAGGTGAGATAATGCAAAAACGAAACCTTGTGCCATCGTGTACCGTGGCCATAGTGGGCGACGGCATGGTGGATCATTATATATGGGGGAAAGCGACGAGATTGTCGCCCGAGGCGCCGGTGCCGATCGTGGCAGTGGAAGGCGAAGAGCTCAGGCCGGGCGGCGCTGCCAACGTCGCCGCTAATGTCTCTGCGATGGGGGGCGTGGCGAAACTCCTCACCTTTGCGGGCGATGATGCCCTCGGCAGGGAGTTTTTGAAGCTCATAGAAGCGCGCGGCGCCTCGGTGATAGGCCCTTTCTTGAGGAAAAACCCCACGACCAGAAAGACCAGGATAGTGGTCCAGAACCAACAGGTTGTGCGCGTGGATTGGGAGAAGGTTCATCCTCTTGCTCCCGAAGAAGAGGAAATGATTATCGCTGCGCTTGAAGCTATAGAGGCCGATGTCTTCGTCCTCTCTGACTATGCAAAGGGGGTCGTTACGCCCAATGTGGCGAAGCGCTGCATAGAGATAGGTAAAAAGAAAGGTGTGCCAGTGGTGGTGGATCCTAAACCGCAACACAGGGAATTTTATCGTGGTGCCACCGTGATGACCCCTAACAGGAGCGAGGCGGAGGCGCTCGTGGGTTCCCAACTTGTTGTCATCGAGGACCAGGCGGCCGCAGCGATGAAGCTCAGAGAGGAGTTTGAACTCGAAGCGCTGATAATGACGTTAGGAGAAGACGGGATGATTTTGGCCACAGCGAGCAGGTGGCGTCACTTTCTTGCCAGGTCGCGGGAGGTCTTCGATGTCTCGGGCGCCGGGGACACGGTCGTCGCGGCTGTCGCGCTGTCCTTGGGGTCTGGCTGGAGTTGGGAGGCATCTTGCGAGTTGGCTACGGTGGCCGCCGGCTTGGTCGTGCAAAAAAGGGGGACCAGCGTGGTATCTTGGGAGGAGATAACAAAAAGCCCCGATTGGCCCTTTGTGGAGCTTCACCTGGATCGCATGAAGCCCAAAGAGACGAGGGCGCTCTGAACGTCGGGGAAGTGAAAAGGGTCGTCTTTTAAAAAGGGACCTATGGCGATGAATCTTCCCCGGCCGAAGCGTCGAAGCGACTCTCTGTCGCTTTCCGCGTCGCCAAAGTATAGCGGGTTCGATAGGGAAAGCCTCTCGCATAGCAACTCGAGCCCCTTGGGAGAAGGCTTTAAGGCTCCGTCATCCAAAGTCACCATATGGCTACGAGGCAGATCTTCCCAATTTAACAACCTCAAAACCAACCTGCACTCCGATAAGGGACGGCCGGTGTATATGCCTACCGGCAAAGGTAAAGCTCTCCAGTGAAATTGAACCAGCGGCCGCTCCAGGCGATAGAGCCCTTTTATCCTTACAAATCGCGGCTCCTCGCCGAGGATCTCTTTCATGTCCTTTTGGCCGAAATACAGCTCCTGGCACAGCCTTCTCATGGATTCCCTGGGCATCGCTTCGCCGAAGCGCTCCTTGACCCAAGAAGCGATATCGTCGCCGCGAAAGCGTGCGAGCTCTTCTTCCCATTTTTTTGGCGATGGGAAAGCTACCCTTAAGCTCTCTTCGCCTGTGGAGGCCGCGGCGCAGAGCAGGGCCCAAGCTGTGTCGTAGTCATCGTTGAAAGCCGGGTGCCTCTTGGAAATGAGAAGGTGTTCACCTCTAAAGGCCGTTTTATCCACCCGGCGTCCCAAAAGGAAGCGCCAAGCCCACTGTATGGCTGTCCTTATGACCATAGGGTATGACAGGCTCACGTCCACGAGGACGCCGTCGATGTCAAATATCAGGCCGTCCGCTTTATCGCGCGTCATTTTTCTCCTCCTCGCCCTTCAGGTGCGATGATTCCAATTCCCTTAAATAGAGTTTCCATACGAACAGGGCTACTATGGCCGTCGCTGTGCCTCCCACCAGGCCATAAGCGATCATGAAGGGCCTCCCGTCTCCCCAGAGGTACCCGCCAAGACCGGCTATTGCATGACCGTATAATACTAAAGTCCCTATAGAAAGAAGAAGGACTGCCAATCTCTTCATGTTGGCATTATATACTATCATTTATGAGCGCGGACATGGCCTAACAGTGATAATAGATCAAGAGATACAGGCGGAGGTGGAGGTCGTGAAAGCATCAACCGAAAACAAGACAGCACAACGCGTTCCATCCCTCGATTTGAGGCGCAACTACGCCAGGATCGAGAAAGAGATAAAAGAGGCAATAGATGGAGTCTTAGCCTCTCAGGCCTTCATCTTGGGCCCAGACGTGGAGGCCTTCGAGGAAGAGGCGGCCATGTATTTGGACGTGCCTCATGCGGTGGGATGTTCCTCCGGGAGCGATGCCCTGCTTTTAGCTCTTATGGCCTTAGACGTCGGCGAGGGTGACGAAGTCATAACGACGCCTTATTCTTTTTTCGCTACAGCCAGTTGTATCGCAAGGCTGGGGGCCAGGCCGGTATTTGTAGACATAGATCCGAGGACTTATAACATCGATGTCGAAAGGGCTCTTGAGCGCGTTTCTTCACGCACCAAGGCTTTTATCCCGGTTCACCTTTTTGGCCAGATGGTCCCCTTGGAGGCGGCCATTCCTCGCTTTCGAGAGCGCGGTGTAGCTCTCGTTGAGGATGCGGCTCAAGCCTTCGGAAGTTGGCGCAGGAGCGATGGGGAATACTTTAGGGCCGGGGCGGCGGGCGACTTCGGCTGCTTTTCTTTCTATCCCACAAAGAATTTGGGCTGCTATGGCGATGGAGGAATGGTCACATGCAAGAAAAGCGATGCCGCAAGCAGGCTTCGCCGACTTAGGTTTCATGGAGCCGACCACGCCTACCTGCATGAAGAGATGGGCTTAAACAGTCGCCTCGACTCAATCCAAGCAGCTGTCCTGCGCGTGAGACTGCGTCATCTGGAGGAATGGAACGAAGAGAGGCGCCTTATCGCGGATCGCTACGGCATGCTGCTGGCGGAGAAGGGCCTTTTGGAAGTCGTAAGATTGCCCGAGGTCCTCGAAGGCAATTATCACATATTTCATCAATACACAGTTAGAGTGAGGGGGAGAAACGAGCTCCAGCGTTTTTTGGCGGAACGAGATATTGAGACCAAGATCTATTACCCGCTTCCTCTCCATCTGCAGCCGTGCTTCAAATATTTGGGTTACAGCGAAGGGGATTTCCCAGAGGCCGAAGCGTTGAGCAAGGATAGCTTGGCCCTTCCTATTTTCCCAGAGCTAACTATTGACGAGCAGGAGAGGGTTGTAGATGCCATAGCTGCCTTTTATGCCATTAAACGACAGAAGGGGTAGGGGCAAGCTTTGATATTTGCCCGGTTTTCATAGGTATTGAAGTGTCGACTCCTGCGCGGGCTGCAAGATTCGGCAATTTGGCCGGTGTTGCATGTGCAGGCTATGTCGGCTACAATAATTGTGCCCTTGGGCATCTGCGGAAGTGGAGGTGTGAATAGAGATGTATTACCCATTTTTCTTCGACCCAACTTTTGTATTGCTGATACCAGCGCTGATATTGGCCATTTGGGCTCAGACTAAAGTTCATGGCACATTTCAGCGCTATTCGACCGTCTACGCTCGGCGTGGCTTACGGGCGGTAGATGCGGCCAAGGCGATCCTCGATCGCTTTGGACTACACGATGTGGCCATAGAGCGGATACCTGGGAATCTCACCGACCATTACGATCCAAAACAAAAAGTGCTGCGCCTGTCGCAGTCAGTTTACGACAGCCCCAGCATCGCCGCCATCGGCGTCGCAGCCCACGAGGTTGGGCATGCCGTACAGGACGCTTCTTCTTATGCGCCGCTGAAGATCAGGAACGCCATCGTGCCAGTAGCCAGTTTAGGGTCGGGGCTCGCCTTTCCCCTGTTTTTCATAGGATTGCTCTTTAGGTCGCCGCTCCTGATGGATGTGGGGATCCTCTTCTTCTTGGGCGTGCTCGTATTCCACTTGGTTACGCTGCCCGTGGAATTCGATGCGAGCAATCGAGCGCTGCGCCTGCTTTCTGACTCTGGCGTCTTGATGGCTGACGAAGTAGGGGCTGCCCGCTCGGTGTTGAGCGCAGCGGCCCTGACGTATGTGGCTGCCACCGTGATGGCTGCCGCCCAACTCATGCGCTTGTTGGTGTTTAGGGGCATGGTGGGCGGAAGGGACAAATGACGCCTCCTTTCGCCCAGCAGTTGGGAAGGCCAGTTGAGGGGTGGCAGGAGCCACCCCCTTTCTTCTCTGCCGAACGAATCAGAGAAAGGAGCGTTAAATAGACCTATGCCGTTTTTTATCCTCCTAATTTTGTTGCTCCTTTTCGCTCCGTGGGTTGGGTTCCTCCTCGTGCTCTTCTTTTTGGTCTTTCTCTTCGTCTTTGTGCCTTTGGGATTTGCGGCGCACTCGCTTTTGTGGTTGGTCTTGGGGCCGGGACAACTGTTAAAGGTGCTCTTCAACCGGCGCGTGAGGAGAAACCATGCGCTCGAACATGCCACGGTCAATGTGATAGAAGAGCGTTTTGGCACCACAAATGTGGCAGGGTTGGCTTACGATGAAGGGTTTTCCCTCAAGGGCATAGATGATCCATATATAGTTTTGGCAGCGGCGAGAGAGGGCCTTGAGCGCCTTAAAAACGGCGAGCGGGACCTGGCTGTACACCCACGCTGCGGTACTACCATCGTGGTGACCAATACGCTTTCGGCTGTGACATTTATCGTCCTGCTTTTGGTCACCGGTTATCTGAGCTGGCTTTCGGTGCTGATAGCGCTGCTATGCGCTCACCTATTCGGTACCGTCTTGAGCAAACTCACGCAGCGGTACCTTACGACGGATCAAGATGTCTCTGGCATGGAGATCGCCGGCGTTGAACTCAGGACGATGCCTGTATATCGTTTTGGCCTTCGCCTCCTGCTTCCTCAAGAGATCTTTGTCCGCACCAGACAGCCCGGCGAGGTCCTCATGACAGAGGTAGTCAGTCCGTGAGGGGAATAGAAGCTGCCTGTAAAGCTTGGAGAGCCGCAGGGGAGGGCGAATTCCTCAGTGAGGCCCTTCGTAAAATCACTGTTTCCGTGCAAGACGAAGAGAGAGAATTGGCAGCTACACTTTCTTATGCCGCTATGAGACGTCGCTCTCTGTGGGTGCACCTGGTTAAAAAGTGCCTTCGCAAGCCCTTCGAAAGCCTATCTCCCGAGGCCAGGGACATTTTAGTAGTAGGCACGGCGGGGATGTTCGAACTTAAACACTTCGCCCTTCCTTCGCTGGCCAATGCCCTCGTTTCCATCGCTAAGGTGGAGTGTCCTTCAGAAGCCGGGTTGATAAATGCCGTGCTTCGCCGCGTCTCGGAGGTCGGCAAGGGAGAGATGGCGAGGCTTGAAGCCAGCGCCGAACTGGCAGATCAGGCGCTATTGAGCGGCATGCCGCTGTGGTTGGCCAAGATGTGGGCTGACGAGATAGGTATCCCAGCCGCCAAGAAGCTCCTGAAGATGATGAACATGCGATCGTATCTCTCTTTGCGCCTTTCTCCTTCAGCGCAGCCGGAGTCGGTCATCGCTTCCTTCTCTTCGGTCGGACGCAGGGTATGGCGTTCGCCGCTTTTTTCGTATTCCTTGAGGACGGCCTTCACGGCTCACCCGCCGTCCCTTCCGGGCTACAGGGAAGGGTTTTGGACCCTTCAGAGCGAATCTTCTATGGCGGCGATCGACGTGGCCGGCTGTTTTTGGAAGGGCGGCAGGGTGCTCGACATGTGTGCCGGCCGCGGCGTGAAAATGGGGCAAATGTTGCAGCGATGGGACGGGGTTTTCGTCGAGGGGTGGGATGCTTCTTTAGCCAAGGTGAGAGCAGCCGGCGAAGAGCTCGATAGGCTCGGCGTGTCAAACTCGGCGTTCAAATTGAAAACGGGGGATGCGCTATATCTTGAACCGGAGGAGACGCCTCATTTGATCGTCTTGGATGCGCCGTGCTCTGGGAGCGGCACGTGGGGTCGCCATCCGGAGGGTAAGTGGCGCTTAACGCGCAGACGACTTGGAGAGATTGCGGCGCTTCAAAAGAGGCTTCTCGATCGGGCCTTGTCGCTAATTCCGCCCGGCGGAACGGTCGTTTACATAACCTGCAGCCTCCTTCGCGCCGAGAATGAGCAGGTGGTAGGCGATATAATGACATCTCGTTCGGATGCCGTAGAGTTGGAAGTGATCCGAGAAAGCCTGCCCTTGAGGCGCGGCCGCCCCTGGGGTTACTATATATTGCCGACGCTCCCGTGGCTCGACGGATTTTATATTGCTATAATCATGAAAAGATGAGGGGGGATAGCATATGGGGCGAATAGTCAACTTGTCATTGTTAATCATCCTCCTTGTCCTCGTCGGTTCCGGTTTAGCTTCGTTTTATGCGATCTTTATCGGCGGTAGGAACGTGGAGGTGCCCTCCTTAGAGGGACGTTCTGTGGCGGAAGCCTTAGATGAGATTCAGAGGCTTGGCCTTCTTTCTCGCGTTGACGAGATCGACTCCTCGCTTCCAAAGGGGGCAGTGATATCACAATGGCCGGAGGCCGGAGCTGAAGTGCGCAAGGGGAAAGTCGTCCTTCTCAAGGTCAGCAAGGGGGGCAAGCAGGTTCCTGTGCCTGATGTGCGCAACCTCGATTACGAAAGGGCGTCGCAACAGCTCAGGGAGGCTGGCTTTGTGGTGGGCGATGTGCTTAGGATAAGAGACAACAAGGCTCCAGCCGGCACGGTGATTGCTCAAAGCCCTGCGGCGCCGGCTTTGGTGCCGGAAAATGCCAGAGTAAGCCTTTTGGTGAGCTCCGGCTCGGCGGGGGGTAGCGCATCTACGGCCACGGTGCCTGATGTGAGGGGCAAAGGAGAAGACGAAGCGCGCGAGATATTGCGCAGCGTGGGCCTTAGGGTCGGCGGCGTATCTTATGTATATAATGCTATGACCGCTCCTGGCATCGTTATGGAGATGCGTCCCGCGCCGGGAACTACCATTCCTGCAAATGGCGCAGTGTCGTTGATTGTGGCCACAGACCGCAAGCCTCAGACTCAGGAGGTTGCATCTTCGCCCAAGCCCGTCATACCCGGCCAGGCTCCTCAAGTCAAAGTCGATTCCAAGGAGGCGGATTTGGCGCCGAAACCGTCGCCCGAACCCAGGCCAGAGCAAAAGCCAGAGCAAAAGCCTGAGCAAAAGCCTCAGGAAGAAGCCGGTAAGATTGCCAAAATTCGCTATGTGGTACCTCCGCTTTCCAAGCCGTTGACCTTGAAGATGGAGATGGTCGACGCGCGTGGAACCCGAACCTTGCTGGATAGGGAGGTAAAGGGAGGAGAGTATATAACGTTGGATACTCTTTACGCTAAAGAAGCCGTGGTGACGATCTACCTGGGAGGCGAGTTCGTATGGCAGGAGAGATATTTTTGAGGCGTGATAGCTGTCCACTCCTCGCTCCCTCGCTTCTCT
This sequence comes from Acetomicrobium sp. S15 = DSM 107314, assembly GCF_016125955.1. Taxonomy (NCBI): domain Bacteria; kingdom Thermotogati; phylum Synergistota; class Synergistia; order Synergistales; family Acetomicrobiaceae; genus Acetomicrobium; species Acetomicrobium sp. S15 = DSM 107314. The sequence continues at coordinate 42,757 of NZ_JADEVE010000076.1, forward strand.
CTGCGGATCCGCTCAACTTGGCCAAGGCCATAGAGGCCATGGAGGGCGAGTATGACTGGCTCCATGTGGACGTGATGGACGGTCACTTTGTGCCGAATCTCTCGTACGGACCAGCGCTGGTCAAGGCCTTGAAGCGGTCTTTTGCGCAAGACGTAATAGACGTGCATCTCATGGTTGAGTCACCCGAATCTTTTATAGAGCCCTTCTTGGAAGCCGGCTCAGACATCATCTCTATACACGTGGAGGCTACGCCTCACGTCCATCGCGTCCTTCAACGCATAAAGGCAGAGGGCCTCAAGGCTGGGGTTGCCTTGAATCCCGGCACGCCGGTGGAGTGGCTTCGTCCTGTGCTGCATCTGGTGGACCTCATCCTCGTGATGTCGGTGAACCCCGGCTTTGGAGGCCAGAGGTTTCTGCCAGAAGTGCTGCCTAAGCTTCACAGGCTGTGTCAGTGGAGGGCCGTCGATGAGCTTTCCTTCTTGATAGAGATGGACGGTGGTTTGGGGTTGGACAACGTGGAGACGGTAGTCCGGGCAGGCTGCGATGTAATGGTGGCCGGTAACGCCGTGTTTTCCTCCTCTGAGCCAGCCGTGGCGATCAGGGAGATGCGCCGTTTGGCTGAAAGGGTGGTGCACTGTGGATCGTCGTGAGATGACCGTTGAAGAGCTAGGCAATATCCTGGTTCAGCGCAGGGAAGAACTGGGCAAGAGCATAAACGACGCCGCCAGGGAGACCAAATTCAGAGTCGACTACCTGAAGGCGCTTGAGAATGGACAAGTGGATCAATTGCCCGATCGCGTTTTTGCGAGGGGCTTTGTGAGGCAATACCTCCATTATTTACGGGCCGAGGACCTTTGGCCCCAATATAACGTGCTTCTGCCTTTGAACGAGGAGACGACGATGACGGCGCCTCAACCGCTCGGAACCTATCTGCCGCCTCCCAAGGGTTTTCGGCGGACCTCGCGATGGTGGCTTTATCTTCTTCTTCTCGTTATAGTCGTTGTGGCGTTTTATTTGGTGTGGACGCAGCGCGAAAACATACGCGCCTCCGTTGAGATGCGAATCTCTATGGACGAGGACAAACAAGCTGCTTTTGTGACGCCGGCCCCTAAGAGCGAAAGCCAAGCTCCGACTGTGCAAATTCAAGGGCAAACGCCGACCCGCGAGGAGGCGGCGTCAATGCCCGCAAGCGCGGACGTATTGGGCAACATTTCGTCGGTGCTGGAGAAAATAGAGTCCGAAGCTAAAAAAGATGTCGAGACTGAAGGGCCGATTGCATCGCAGGGAGAGCTCGTGATTACGGCGTCGAGAGGGCGGTGTTGGGTAAGGGTGCGCCAGGGCGACCGCGTTATCTTTACGGGCACTCTTATGCGTGGCGATTCCAAGACTTTTACCGTCTCTGGTGATGTTGAGGTGCGCTACGGCAACGCCGGAGCGGTAGACGTATCTTGGCTGGGCGAGAGGCTTGCGTCGCCAGGTGCGCCGGGCGGCGTGGTTACCGTCGTGTACAAAATGGATGGATCGGCGGAGGCGCAAAGGTGAAGATTTGTCTCATAAGCCTGGGCTGCGCAAAGAATCAGGTGGACAGCGAAAACCTTGCAGGTAGCCTGAGAGAGGCCGGACATGTCCTTCAAGACGACGTCGAGGGAGCTGACTGGGTCGTAGTCAATACGTGCAGCTTTATCGAGGCTGCTGTGAAGGAGAACATAGACATCATCTTGGACCTCGAGGAGCTAAAAAAGGAGGGCGTGGTCTCACATATAGCCGTGGTCGGTTGTCTTTACAATCGCTACGATGGCGACCTCGTGAGGGAATTTCCGACCGTCGATCTGTGGGCTCGTGCTTCCGATTGGGATAGAGTGCTTGCGGCCTTGGGCTCCGGTTTTAAAAGGGCCCGAGCCCTGCTTCCGGGCGATTCGCCGTGGAGCAGGTATCTCAAGATTGCAGAGGGGTGCGACAACCGATGTTCCTATTGCATGATACCCTCTATAAGGGGGAGATTGCGCAGCACGTCTCTGAGGGCGGTTGTCGAAGAGGCGGAACGCCTGGTTGCATCCGGAGCCAAGGAGCTCTGCCTCGTGGCCCAGGACTTGACGAGCTACGGTATGGATTGGGATGGGAATTCGCATCTGCTCGAATTGCTGAGGATCCTCAAGCGTGATCTTCCCGACGAGACGTGGCTCAGATTGCTTTATTTGCACCCTGCTCGCCTCGATGAACCACTCCTTGAAGCCATTTTGGAGGAAGGGCTTGCCCTTCCGTATCTCGATATCCCAATTCAACACGCGGACGAAGCGGTTCTTGCGCGCATGAACCGCCGCGTGAGCGAAGAGGGATTGAGGCGCATATTTTCGTATGCCAGGAGGTTGAATCCAGACGTTGCCCTGCGAACGACGGTGATGGTCGGCTTCCCGGGCGAGAGCGAACAGGGCTTTCTTAAACTTTTGGCCTTTCTAAAGGACATGGAGATAGACCGTGTTGGGGCCTTTGTCTTTTCTCCCGAGGATGGCGCAGAGGCATCCAAGATGCCCGGGCAAATAAACGCGCACATCAAAGAGGAGCGCCTTCAGAGGGTGATGGAGCTTCAGGCTGAGATATCGCTCCAGCGGCAAGCGCGCATGGTCGGGCGCTGCCTTAAGGTTCTGGTTTTAGAGCGCGACGATGATGGAACGATTTTGGGAAGGTCTTACAGGGATGCACCTGAGGTTGACGGCATAGTGGAGCTTATTGGGGAAGGGTTAAAAACCGGGGAGTTTGTGACGGCTCGCGTCGTAGAGGCCTTAGAGCACGATCTCGTAGCGGAGGTGGTGTAGATTGAGCAGTTCCTTTGAGAAGAGGGGTTGGTACGAGTGGGTGGTCACGCTCGGCGGGCTGGGGCGCATAGTGCCCATGCCGGGTACTGTGGCATCTTTGGCCGCTTGCCTTGTGGCTTCCGTGGTGGCGATACCTTTATGGGTGGTCGGCATAGTGGCCGCTCTGGGGCTTTTTACCGTATATCTGTACATCAAGGAGACCCAAGGTGTTGACCCCAAGGAAGTGGTGATAGACGAAATTGTTGGATCGTGGATAGCCGTGTGGGGGCACGGCCTGAGTTATGCCCTCCCAGCCTTTTTGCTGTTTAGGATATTCGACATACTGAAGCCGATGCCAGTCTCTACCGTGGAAAAACGCCTCCCCGGCGCATGGGGTGTAATGGCAGATGATGTGGTGGCAGGATTTTTATCTAATGTGGTGCTGTGGCTGCTTAGATGGGCCTTCGGTTTGGGAGGATGAAGGCATTGCCATACCGCGCTGTGATGGCGGCAGTTGGCGACGAGCTTTTAAGGGGTATAGTGCGCGAAGATAATGCCTCGTGGTTAGCAGCCGAGCTCTTTAAGCTTGGCTGGCAGCTCGAGGTTATAGAAGTCCTTCCGGACTGTGAAGAGGCCTTGCTCGATTTTTTGCGCCGATGGATGGGTAAAGTGGATTTGGTTTTCGTTTCAGGAGGGCTCGGCTCAACCCCCGACGACAAGACACGCACGGCGATTGCGCACTACCTGGGCACTCCCTTGGTTTTGTGCGACGATCTATTTGATCAAATTGTCCTGCGACATCCAGAAGAAATGCGGTATTACCTCGAAAGCGTGCGCGCGTCGCAAGGGGCTGTGCCCCAGGGCGCAGAACCTGTGTTTAACCCTATAGGCACGGCATTGGGGATGTGCTTCAGCCGCGATACGACGACTGTAATTGTCCTGCCAGGTATACCGTGGGAGTTTAGGGCTATGGCCGAAGAGTTTTTGAAGCAGTTTCCGCGGGGGGATCGATATTCGGCGCAGATAGTCGTGGTGGGTTGGTTCGAAATGGACCTCAAAGAGAAGATCGCCGAGCTTCTCGTCGGACGCGAAGAGGGCTTTTCCTTCCTGCCTGCCCCAAATAGCGTTACTCTCGTCATAAGCGGCAAAAGAGAAGATGTCGAAGACCTCGAAAAGAAAGTGCGGTCCCTCGTCGGGGAGGATTGTCTCCCCCCTGGTGTTTTCTCATTGCCACAGGCCGTTATCGAAGAGGCCGCGTCTAAAGGTTTTATGATAGCGTCTGCTGAATCGTGCACGGGCGGCATGGTCGGCGAAGTCATAACCGAGATTCCAGGCTCTTCGCAGGCCTTTCTGGGCAGTGCGGTTTGTTATAGCAATGAATCGAAAGAGAATGTCTTGGGGGTGTCGCGTGAAATCTTAGAGCGGGATGGAGCCGTAAGCAGGCCGTGTGCGCTTTCGATGGCCATCGGCGCGCGAAAAATTTATAAGGCTCGTCTGGCTGTGGCCATAACTGGGATAGCAGGGCCCGAAGGGGGCAGCCGTGAAAAGCCGGTCGGCACGGTATGGTTCGGCGTATCCGGTCTCGGTGAAGATAAAGCCGTAGAGCGGCACTTTTCCGGAGACCGCCAGACAATCAGGCGTTTGGCGACGGCGACGGCCCTGGAGCTTTTTTGGAGGAGGTTAAAGGGGGCTTAAACCTTGGAAGGGGAGAAGGGGATTCGCTCCTTTTTGTGCGTGGAGTTGGACGAGGCGACGAAAAAGAGACTTGCGCGTTGGGTTAAGGATTTAAGTGAGAAGATGTCGGAACTGAGGTGGGTTGATCCTGAAGGGTTGCACGTGACGCTCAAGTTTTGCGGCGAGATATCGCCCGCCCAGGTTGAGAGCATAAATCTCGAACTATCCCGTCTCAAAGGTCGCATGGTGTCGCCTTTTGAGCTGACATTGGCAGGGGTGGGCGCCTTCCCTCACTTGCGCCAGCCGCGGGTGATTTGGCTCGGCGTTGCGGGAGAAGTTCAGGCACTGCATTCGCTATGGAGACAGGTGGAAATGGCGACTAAGAGGGCTGGTTTGCCTCCCGAAGGGCGACCGTTTCATCCCCATTTGACGCTCGCTCGAGTTAAAAACCCGAAAGATGTGCCGCTCTCGTTCCTGCTAGAGTTATCGCAAGAGGATGCGAGTTTTGGCCCTTGGACTGTGGAGGCGCTGACTTTCATGCGGAGCACGTTGACGCCGAAAGGTGCCAAGTATTCGCCATTGGCTCGTTACAAATTGGGAGGTGAATGTTAGAAATGGCCAAAAGAGGAGTTCCATTGACAAGAGAGGACGTACTTGAACAGGCCGTAAACGACATAAGGAGCAAGTTCGGCGATGGAGCCATAATGAAGTTAGGAGACAGGGTTCAAGCCTCGATCGATGTCATTCCAACCGGAATCCTCCCACTGGATGTGGCTTTGGTAATAGGGGGGCTTCCGAGGGGAAGGGTCGTCGAAATCTTTGGGCCTGAGGGCTCGGGCAAGACCACGGTAGCCCTCCATGCCGTGGCTGAAGCGCAGAAGATGGGAGGTATCGCTGCGTTCATAGATGCCGAGCACGCTCTGGATCCTGGGCTTGCGGCCAACGTGGGCGTCGATGTGAGCTCTCTCTATCTCTCTCAACCCGACAGCGGCGAACAGGCTCTCTATATCCTCGATACGCTCGTTCGCAGCAGCGCTGTGGACATAATAGTCGTGGATTCCGTGGCGGCGTTGACGCCGCAGGCGGAGATCGACGGCAGGATAGGCGACACGCAGGTGGGCCTTCAGGCGAGGCTAATGTCTTACGCCATGAGGCGCCTTACGGCCGGCATATCGAAGAGCAACACGACGGTGGTATTTATCAATCAATTGCGGGCTCAAATATCGACCTTCGGTTATGGCGCCCCTCAAGAGACGACTACGGGCGGAAGAGCGCTCAAGTTCTATAGCTCGGTCCGTATAGAGGTGAGGCGCGGTAAGTCTGTAACCAAAGGAGACGAAACGATAGGGCACGAACTGTGGTTTAAAGTCGTCAAGAACAAACAAGCCCCACCTTTCCGCAAGGCTCATGCCACCCTCATTTATGGCAGGGGTGTTCCGAAAGAGATGGCCGTCTTGGACATGGCCTTAGATTATGAAGTGATCAAGCGCAAGGGCTCATGGCTTTATTACAAAGGGGAGAGCCTTGGTCAGGGCAAGGAGAGCGTTTCCGCCTACCTCAAGGAGCACCAGGATTTGATGGAGGAGATCTGCCTTGAGGTCAAAGGACAAGCCGCACAAGGTTTTGGCTTCCTGCCCTCTCCTGAGGTTGAAGCGGCGCAAGAAGAAGAAGTGATCGAGGAAGCGATAGATTTGAAAGAGGAAGAAGGGGACAGAGGAGAGGACGAGCTGCCGCTATAATCCGCCGAGGGCAATATGGGTTGGTTGTGTCACGAGGGTGAAGGTTTTTTGGCGAAGTCTTTTAGCGATTGCAACTCTGTCCGCGTGATGTTTGGCGACATGTATCCGCAGTAAGCTGTGTTGTTTTGATACAGAGGCTCTTCCTCTAAAACTGGAAGAAGTTTTGTGCATTCTTTGAACATGGGCGTGCCGGGGATGGGTGAGTATTCTGCCAGCTTCACCGTAGCACCCAAAGACTTGACGAACCTGATCGCTTCAAGTGCGCCTTCGTAGGTTTGTCCAGGCAACCCCACCAGTACGTATGTTTCTATATCTTTATGGAGATATCCGGCCTCAAGTAAACTTTCTACGGCTTTCACGTATTGGCGCTCCTGGACTTTGTCAGAGCCTGCTTTTTGTATGAAAGGCTCGGTGCTTTCCAAACTGAGGCGTATCGTCTTAAAGCCCGTTTGGTAAAGGTAGCGCGCACAAAGTTTGTCGATCTCTCGCACGTGAAGCCCGTTCGGTGTATGGTAGCGTATATTGCTAAAGTTTTCTTTAAGCTTTTCGCATAGCGGATAGAAATGTTCTTCCTTGCTAACCAATAATGCGTCGTCGTAGAATGCAACGTCCTTTACGGTGGGAATGCTCGCTTGAGATAAAATTTCGTTTATTACTTCGTCGATCGAGCGCTTTTTGTGATACGGCCATAACCTTTTTGACGCGCAGTATTTGCAATGTAAGGGACACCCCATAGACGTGATCGTGATGCCGTATTCGGGATTTTCGTAAAGATCGATGGCTGGGCGAATACATGGGAGATAGAGGGGTTTTGTTTGAACCCCATCGGCACCGAGCGTTTTAGCGTGATCGGGACAAAGCTGAGCATATATTCCTCCCAACAACACGGGAGTTTTCGGTAAGAATTTTTTAACTATATCGATGCACCATTTGACGCCCAAATACCAGTAGGTCATGCCCGATGTTATTAGAATTAGATCAGGCTGTTCTGTCTTAGAGAGTCTGTCTTCAAACGCTTCTTTTGTCATGCCAAAGCGATAAAACTTCCTGGGAATGTTTTTATATGGTAAGGGTTTTTCGATTTCCATTTTTTTGATTTTGTATCGGCCAAACGTTTTGGGTTTATCGCGTCCTTCGTAAACGCAGTCGATCAGGTTAATATTGTTCCCGCGCCGACGCAGATGTTCCAAAATGTATAATAAACCCAAAGGTTTGGCCCAAAAATCAAAGAAGGCGAAGTCAAAAACGGGAGGGTTAATCCCCACTATCTTTTTGTTGTTTAAATTGTCAAATAAAGATGCGAAATCATTCATGCATTAAAGTATATCAGATCACAACAGGTTTTATCAGCTTATGGTGTATTTCTTCTTTTGGGAGGTCCGAGGTCTATTTTGCTTGCATCCGAAACCGGCTCGCCTGTACGGTTTTGGGTGTACCTATTAAGGTTGTCCAGTCAACGAGGCCCTTTATTCAGCGGAGGATTATGTTTAGCCTCGCGGCTATAGGCTAAATATTGTTGCAGCAGTAGGGAAAGGATATAAATGGTGTATCGGACAGGCTGGAGGCTGTCACCTTATACATACTATTCGTTAGCTTTAGTATCGTAAAGAAACTAAAAGAAGATATTGACACTTGTTTTGCGGCGGATTAATATTATCGTCGCCCTCGCAAGAGGGGCACAACAAGATAGCACATTGACAAGTTCATAGTTGGCAGGAAGGAACAAATAAGCAAGTATAGGACCATTCTCATGGAGAGTTTGATCCTGGCTCAGGACGAACGCTGGCGGCGTGCCTAACACATGCAAGTCGAGCGGTCTCGCCTATAGCAAAAGGCCTTCGGGCTTCGAGCAAAGGCGAGATAGCGGCGGACGGGTGAGTAACGCGTGGCTTATCTGTCCCAGGGAGGGGGATAACGTCTGGAAACGGGCGCTAATACCCCATATGCCGGTGAGGTAAAAAGGAGAAATCCGCCCTGGGGTGAGGCCGCGTCCTATCAGCTAGTTGGTGAGGTAACGGCCCACCAAGGCTATGACGGGTAGCCGGCCTGAGAGGGCGGCTGGCCACACTGGGATTGAGATACGGCCCAGACTCCTACGGGAGGCAGCAGTGGGGAATATTGGGCAATGGGGGAAACCCTGACCCAGCGACGCCGCGTGGAGGAAGGAGCCCTTCGGGGTGTAAACTCCTGTTGTAAGGGAAGAAGACAGTGACGGTACCTTACGAGGAAGCCCCGGCAAACTACGTGCCAGCAGCCGCGGTAACACGTAGGGGGCGAGCGTTGTCCGGAATCACTGGGCGTAAAGCGCACGCAGGCGGATGCGCGCGTCGGCTGTGAAATGCACCGGCTCAACCGGTGCACTGCGGTCGATACGGCGCGTCTGGAGTGCGGGAGAGGGAAGCGGAATTCCCGGTGTAGCGGTGAAATGCGTAGATATCGGGAGGAACGCCGGTGGCGAAGGCGGCTTCCTGGCCCGCAACTGACGCTCATGTGCGAAAGCCAGGGGAGCGAACCGGATTAGATACCCGGGTAGTCCTGGCCGTAAACGATGGACGCTAGGTGTGGGCGGTTTATCCGTCTGTGCCGAAGTTAACGCGTTAAGCGTCCCGCCTGGGGAGTACGATCGCAAGGTTGAAACTCAAAGGAATTGACGGGGGCCCGCACAAGCGGTGGAGCGCGTGGTTTAATTCGATGCAAACCGAAGAACCTTACCTGGGTTTGACATGCAGGTGGTACGAGCCCGAAAGGGTGAGGACCGCACCTTCGGGTGCGGAGCCTGCACAGGTGCTGCATGGCTGTCGTCAGCTCGTGTCGTGAGATGTTGGGTTAAGTCCCGCAACGAGCGCGACCCCTGCTTCCAGTTGCCATCAGGTCAAGCTGGGCACTCTGGAGGGACTGCCGGCGACAAGTCGGAGGAAGGCGGGGATGACGTCAAGTCATCATGGCCCTTATGTCCAGGGCGACACACGCGCTACAATGGCCGGCACAGAGGGAGGCAAGCCCGCGAGGGTGAGCAGATCCTGTTAAAGCCGGTCTCAGTTCGGATCGCAGTCTGCAACCCGACTGCGTGAAGCCGGAATCGCTAGTAATCGCGGATCAGCCATGCCGCGGTGAATACGTTCCCGGGCCTTGTACACACCGCCCGTCACACCACCCGAGTTGGGTGTTCCCGAAGCCGCTCTTCCCAACCCGTAAGGGAGGGAGGCGTCGAAGGAATGCCTGGTGAGGGGGGTGAAGTCGTAACAAGGTAGCCGTACCGGAAGGTGCGGCTGGATCACCTCCTTTCTAAGGAGCTTCCTTCCTGCCAGCTATGTTTTGGACCTTGAAAGGTGAATATAGACGTGTTTTGAGGTTAAGGTATGAAGGGCATGCGGTGGATGCCTTGGCACTGGCGACCGATGAAGGGCGTAGCAAGCTGCGATAAGCCGCGGGGAGCTGCAAGCAAGCTTTGATCCGCGGATTCCCGAATGGGGCAACCCGCTTGAGTGAACCTCAAGCATCCGGATCTTCCGGAGGGATACCCGGCGAAGTGAAACATCTCAGTAACCGGAGGAAAAGAAATCGAAAGAGATTCCCTCAGTAGTGGTGAGCGAAAGGGGAAGAGCCTAAACGCTATTGCGCGCGCCATCAGGTCTGCGGGCCGATGTGCGCATAGCGGGTTGTGGGAGCGCGCAACTGGTCCGTCCGCAGATGGGCCGGGAAGTCACAAAGGAAAAGCTTAGCCGAACTGTGTTGGAACAGCAGGCCACAGAGGGTGAAAGCCCCGTAGGCGAAAAGTTTTTCCCTTCCCTATAGCGCGCCTCCCGAGTAGGGCGGGGCACGTGGAATCCCGTCTGAAGCTGGGCCGACCACGGTCCAAGGCTAAATATCGCCAGTGACCGATAGTGGAGCAGTACCGAGAGGGAAAGGTGAAAAGCACCCCTGGCGGGGAGTGAAATAGACCTGAAACCGCATGCTTACGAGCAGTCGGAGCATCTCCTCCTTTTCCGCAAGGGAGAGGAAGGAGGTGTGACGGCGTGCCTCTTGGAAAATGAGCCGGCGAGTTGCATTGCGTGGCGAGGTTAAGGGCGGACACGTCCGGAGCCGCAGGGAAACCGAGTCTTAATAGGGCGTTTAGTCGCGTGATGCAGACCCGAAGCCGTACGATCTACCCATGGCCAGGATGAAGTCCGGGTAATGCCGGATGGAGGTCCGAACCAGTTGGTGTTGCAAAACCTTTGGATGAGCTGTGGGTAGGAGTGAAAAGCTAATCGAGTACGGTGATAGCTGGTTCTCCCCGAAACGCATTTAGGTGCGGCCTCGAGGGAAGAAAGTGGCGGAGGTAGAGCTCTGGATGGATGAGGGGGGTTGTGGCCCTACCGATTTCAACCAAACTGCGAATGCCGTCACTGGATCCTCGGGAGCAAGACCGTGTGGGAGAAGCTTCACGGTCGAGAGGGAAACAGCCCAGATCGCCAGCTAAGGCCCCAAATGTCGGACTAAGTGTAGTAAGGATGTGGGAAAGCAAAGACAGCCAGGAGGTTGGCTCAGAAGCAGCCATCCTTTAAAGAGTGCGTAACAGCTCACTGGTCGAGCGCTCCTGCGCCGAAAATGTAGGGGGCTCAAGTCCGAAGCCGAAGCTGCGGGCTTTTTCTGAAAGAAAAAGCGGTAGGGGAGCGTTCTGCGTGGGAAGAAGTCGCGTCGTAAGGCGCGGTGGACTGCGCAGAAGTGAGAATGCCGGCATGAGTAGCGTTAAGGCGCGTGAGATTCGCGCCCGCCGGAAGCCTAAGGTTTCCTGGGGAAGGCATTCCTCCCAGGGTTAGGCGGGACCTAAGGCGTAGCCGAAAGGCGAAGTCCGATGGACAGCCGGTAGACATTCCGGCCCCACCCTGATGACGTCATTACCGATGGGGTGACGCAGGGGGCTAAGCGCGCTGGGCGATGGAAGTCCCAGTCCAAAGGCGTAGAGGGAAGGCCCAGGCAAATCCAGGCCTTCGGTAACCTCGAGACCCTACGGGGAGCCCCTACGGGGGCGAAGGCGCTGACGCCGCACTGCTAAAAAAAGCCTCTAGGGAGGAGTCAGGGTGCCCGTACTGCAAACCGACACTGGTAGGCTGGCTTAAAAAGCCAAGGCGCACGGGATAACCCTCGCTAAGGAACTTTGCAAGTTGACCCCGTAACTTAGGGAGAAGGGGTGCCCCCATTAGGTGAAAGAGCTTGTCCTTATTAGCCGAAGGGGGTCGCAGAGTCAAGGCCCAGGCGACTGTTTAATAAAAACACAGGTCTCTGCTCAAGGCCAAAAGCCTATGTATAGGGACTGACGCCTGCCCGGTGCTGGAAGGTTAAGGGGACCCGTCAGCGCATCTTGTATGCGCGAAGCGGGGAACTGAAGCCCCAGTAAACGGCGGCCGTAACTATAACGGTCCTAAGGTAGCGAAATTCCTTGTCGGGTAAGTTCCGACCCGCATGAATGGCGTAACGATCTGGGCGCTGTCTCGGCGGGGGACCCGGTGAAATTGTGGTACCGGTCAAGACGCCGGTTACCCGTGGTGGGACGGAAAGACCCCGTGGAGCTTTACTGTAGCCTGATGTTGGATCTTGGCGCGACATGTACAGGATAGGTGGGAGGCTGTGAAGCCGAGGCGCCAGCTTCGGTGGAGCCGCCCTTGGGATACCACCCTTGTCGTGTTAGGGTTCTAACTGCGCACATGCGCAGGACAGCGTCTGGTGGGCAGTTTGACTGGGGCGGTCGCCTCCTAAAAGGTAACGGAGGCGTGCGAAGGTCACCTCAGGGCGTATGGAAATCGCCCGCAAGAGCGCAAGGGTATAAGGTGGCCTGACTGCGAGAGTGACGGCTCGAGCAGACACGAAAGTGGGCCCTAGTGATCCGGTGGCTCCGTGTGGAAGGGCCATCGCTCAACGGATAAAAGCTACCCCGGGGATAACAGGCTGATCTCGCCCGAGAGTTCCCATCGACGGCGAGGATTGGCACCTCGATGTCGGCTCATCGCATCCTGGGGCTGAAGCAGGTCCCAAGGGTTGGTCTGTTCGCCCATTAAAGCGGTACGTGAGCTGGGTTTAGAACGTCGTGAGACAGTTCGGTCCCTATCCACCACGGGCGCAGGGAGTTTGAGGGGGGCTGCTCCTAGTACGAGAGGACCGGAGTGGACGCACCTCTAGTGTTTCGGTTGTCTCGCCAGAGGCAAGAGCCGAGTAGCTATGTGCGGATGGGATAACCGCTGAAGGCATCTAAGCGGGAAGCCTGCCCCAAGATGAGACTCCCCACTGGGTAAACCAGGTAAGGTGCCCTCGAGAACAGGGGTTTGATAGGCCGGAGGTGTAAGCCCTGTGAGGGGTTGAGCCTACCGGTACTAATGCACCGAGGCCTTAACCTCAAAAACTATATATTCGCCTTTCATAGGTCCAATTGACCTTTAGAGAGGATTTTGGTGGCAATAGCGGAGGGGAAACACCCGGTTCCATTCCGAACCCGGCAGTTAAGCCCTCCAGCGCCGATGGTACTGCAGGGGGTACCTGTGGGAGAGTAGGTCGCTGCCAAGGTCCTCTCTATTTTTTTATGCCGTCTCTCTTTTGAGCGTTTCAGGCGGGCTTACCCTTCAATAGATTGAAGTCAGGGCTTTACTTTGGGGCTTTTGATGTTTTATATTCATCAGTGTGTTTATTTGTAGGATCCGAAAAAGACAAGAGGAGGTGGAGGTGATGAAGCGTTTCTGGGGGACAAGTTTAATTGTGGCGTTCCTCTCCGTTTTCCTTGCTTTGGGGAGTGCGGTTGCAGCTTCTCCTGGCGTGCCGGAGGGCGCGCCTTCTCCCTACACCGGAATGGTCTCGACAGCACATCCGCTCGCTTCCTTGGTCGGCGCCAGAGTCCTGGCTTCGGGTGGCAACGCAGTGGATGCGGCAGTGGCTACGCAGTTTGCCCTCAATGTGGTAGAGCCGCAGATGTCGGGCATAGGCGGAGGCGGCTTTATGATGATTTATCTGGCAAAGGAGGGCAAAGTGATTGCCATAGACTGCAGGGAACAGGCCCCTGCGGGTGCCACGCCGCAGATGTTTCTCGATGATGGCGGCAAGCCTCTTTCCTTTGAAGTAGCGCTACAAAGCGGCCATGCCGTTGGGGTGCCAGGGACGCTCAAAGGGCTCGTCACTGCGTTAGAAAAGTATGGCACGATGACGCTATCCTCTCTGATCGAACCGGCCATAGAACTTGCCGAAAGAGGCGTGGTGGTGAACGCGCCGCTCGCGCAGCATATCGCCGAAAACGCATACAAGTTCAACGACGCCGCCAAGAGCGTCTTTATGCCCGGTGGCGAACCGCTACCAAAGGGTGCACTCTTGGTGCAGTCTGATTTGGCGAAGACGTTCAAGTTGATCCGGGATGGCGGCCCAGGCGTCTTCTACAACGGAGAGGTCGGACAGGCCCTTGTCAATGCCGTTCGAGAAAAGGCTGGCACAATGTCGATGGAGGACTTGACGGGTTATGAGGTCAAATTCCGTGACCCAGTTAGGGGAAATTATCGAGGTTACGAGATAGTGAGCATGGGGCCTCCCAGTTCGGGAGGTTTGACGCTTCTCCAAATGCTCAAAATCCTCGAAGGCTACGACATCAAAGCCTTGGGTCACAATACGCCTCAGACGCTTCACCTCATGATCGAGGCCATGCATCTGTCTTATGCCGATCGCGCCAAATACCTGGCTGATGCGGACTTTGTGGACATCCCCTTCAAGGGTTATCTGGATGAGCGTTACATCGCAGAGCGCCGCAAACTTATAGACATAGTGCATGCCACCCCAGATGTCACAGCCGGCGACATCTGGGAATACGAAGGAGAAGGCCCGCAAGCTCTGCGTGCCGGAGAGGCGGAGAAAGATCGGGGGGAGACCACGCATTTTACGGTCATGGACAAATGGGGCAATCTCGTTTCCTATACGACTACCATAGAAGACGTATTCGGCTCCGGGATTATGGTGCCGGGCTACGGCTTTATGCTGAACAACGAGATGACCGACTTCGATTTCACTCCCGGCGGTGTCAACGAAGTGGCGCCGGGCAAGCGACCGCGTAGCAGCATGACGCCTACCATAGCCTTTAAAGATGGCAAATGCGCGTTCAGCGTTGGGTCTCCCGGTGGTGCCACCATAATAACTTCGGTCATGCAAGTCATCATGAATATGATTGACCACGGCATGAACGTACAAGAGGCTATAGATGCCCCCAGGATCTACAGCTCAAGTTTCCCCAAGGTGCGCTGGGAGGCACATCTGCCCGAATGGATCAGAAATGCCCTCAAGCTGCGAGGACATGTGATGGAAGAGAAGCCATCCGTCATCGGCAGCGTCCAGAGCATCGTCATAGATCTGGAAACCGGCAAGCTCTACGGCGGGGCCGATCCTCGCCGTGAAGGCACCGTGATCGGGGTCCGTTAGCGACACAGGATTAGTGCCTTTGATCGGTTCACGCTGGGTTTTTTTGCGTATGCACGCGTAGGGGGAGGCGAGCCTTCATCAGGAAGGCCGCCTCCCCATCGCTGTAATATCGCCTGAGTCTTTTCGCCTTGTAAAAACCAAAGCGAGTATAGAGCGCCTGTGCTCCATAATTGGATTCGCGGACCTCTAATGCCATCTCCTTGCATCCCCACAGCTTGGCCATCTCTTCCATGGCGATAAGGAGTTGCGAGGCCACACCTTGCCTCCTGTACTCGGGAAGGACGGCCAGGTTCATGACGCGGAGCGTCCGCTTTTTTCTGGAGAAGGCGCTGAAGCCGCATATCATATCCTGCCACTCCGCGCACAGGTACACAATGTTGTTCCTTCCCGTAGCCAGGTCGGCTTGTATAATGGCTCGTGGCCACGGCGCCGGATGTGAAGATTTTTCTATGGAGTAAAGCGCTTCTAAGTCATTGATGCTGCAAAATCGAATATTTACCGTAATCATTCAACAAGTCCAAATGCCTCGCTCTTTATTCCATATCTCTTACTTGTACTAAAAGCGAAGTATAGTCTGCTCCCTCTTGGGCCCTACCCCTATAATGATTACTGGCACTCCGCCGAGCTCCTCTATAGTTTCGATATATTCCTTCGCGACTTGGGGGAGATCTTCGAAGGTTTTACAATCTCCTATGTCTTCTTCTCATCCGCGGATAGATTTGTAGCATGGGCGCACCTTTGCCAAGGTGGCAATCTCTGTGGGAAAGTGCTGTAATTCTTTGCCATTTAGTTCGTAGGCATAGCAGATTTTGATCTCCTTCATGCCTTGCAATACATCGAGCTTGGTTAGAGCAATGCCGTGCATATCGTTTATGCGAATGGAGTGGCGCAGTGCGACCATGTCGAGCCAGCCGCATCGACGAGGCCGCCCTGTGGTGGCACCGTATTCGTAGCCGCGTTCTCTCAAAATGTTTCCCGCCTCGCCGGTTTCCTCCGTAGGGAACGGTCCTTCGCCGACGCGCGTACAATACGCCTTAGCGACGCCTATGATTTTATCTATTCTCGTGGGTCCTATACCGGCTCCTATGCATGCTCCGCCTGACACGGGATGAGAGCTCGTTACGTATGGGTATGTGCCGTGGTCGACGTCCAAGAGCGTCCCTTGGGCCCCTTCGAATAGGACGCGCCCACCTTTGCCCAGCACTTCGTGGATGACGAGCGAGCTGTCTCCCATATAAGGTGCCAGATCGTTGCCCCACGAGAGGGCCTTCTCGTATATTTCGTCGAACGAAACCGGAGTCTCCCCATAGACCTTGGATAGTACGAGATTTTTAATCTCTAAGTTGAGCTGTAGCTTTTCTCTCAGAACCTGAGGGTTCGCGAGGTCTTCTATTCGTATGCCGATCCTGTTTACTTTGTCCACATAACACGGTCCTATACCGCGCTGAGTGGTTCCTATCTGATGCCCCCTGCCGCGGAACTTCTCCTCCGCCGTGTCTATGGCCTTGTGATACGGCATGACTACGTGAGCTGCCTTGCTTATGACGAGCCTCGCCCTGTCTTTGCCTTTTTCTTGTAAACCGCGCAGTTCATTGAGCAGCTGTTCTGGATCTACAACCACGCCATTGCCGACTACGCAGGTCTTGCCGGGATAGAGCATGCCGGAGGGCAGTAGATGAAAGATGTATTTCTCGTCATCCGTCATAACGGTGTGGCCGGCGTTTGCCCCTCCTTGGTAACGCACGACAGCATCTGCATTACGTGCCATTACATCGACAATGCGCCCTTTCCCTTCGTCTCCCCATTGAGCACCTACTACTATCTCTGCCTTTCCTTTCATTTCCCTTCCTCCCGATCTTCACCTTCCAGTTCTTCAAAGAGCTGAGGCACGGTGACCAGTTCTACGCCTTTAAACATGTCCGCAGTCACTTTGGATAGGAAGGCAATCGTATCTTTTCTAACATGGCAAATTGCTATAGCGTAACCTTTACGCCTGGCAATCGAAGAGGCCGTCTCCAGGCGCATTGCCATCGCTTTCTCGTCCTCTTCGTGATCTAAGAATACATCGTTTGCCAGCACCGGCATGCCGAGCTCTTTGGCTACAGAGGGGACGACAGAGTGAGGCGTGGTTCGGCTGTCTACGAACGGCAATCCGTGCAGTTGAACCTCTGCGAGAAGTGCCCTCATGACACGCCGGTCGCCGGTAGCCAACGACCCCCTGTGGTTATTCACCCCTACGGCGCCGGGCAAGGAATTTATGGCGCTCCTTGTAGCGCTTCTGATCTCCTGATCGCTCATGTTGACGCCTATTACGTATGGACCGCTGTTGCCGTCGCTCTCTGCCTGCATGGGCAGATGCAAGAGATAAGGAATGCCGTTGTCTTTGGCGATTTTAGCAGCTTCCTCACTGCCACCTAAAAACGGCAATATAGCCCAAGTAAGGGGAAATGGAAGCCCGGCCAAGCGGCGTGCCTGGGCGAGCGAATAACCGAAGTCATCCACGATGATGGCAAGCCTCGGAAGCGATGGCGGTTTCGTTTTTGGCCCATAATACGCTTGGGGTGCAACCTCAACTTGCAGTGGCGACTCCCCGGGCGCTTGTGCCCTTTCTTGTGCCGGGTCCATAGGAGCTGCTGTGGGCGACGGCGTACGAATGGATGCGACTACGAACAAACTGCCCCCCGTTGCGAGCGCTATGAGCACGAGAACCCAAATTGCCCCAGGAGTATTGCGGCGCATTAGCTCGGCTTCCCTATCTTGCGACCAGGGCCTCTTTCGAGGCTATGCGTTCCCTTAGCTCTGAAATAGCCCGTTGGAGCTGGAGGTCCTTTTCGCGCTCCTTGACCATTTCCCCTTCCACCGTTATGTCGGGTTGCAGTCCGACTTTGTCGATCTCGGTTCCTGCCGGCGTGTAGTAGCGGGCGATTGTGATGAAAAGCCCCGACTCGTCGGGAAGGTGAAATAGCGTCTGGACCGAGCCCTTACCGAAGCTCTTTGTGCCCACTAAAATTGCCCGACCATTGTCTCTGAGTGCGCCGGCTACTATTTCCGAGGCGCTCGCGCTCCCTTCGTTGATGAGGGCGATCACCGGACCGTCGTAGAGAAGCCCGCTTTTGGCGTAGTATTCTTCGTTGGCTTCTCTTACTCGGCCCCTCATGCCCACTATCAACCCGCCCTCGAGGAACATATCGGAAACCTCTATGGCAGCGCTTAAAAGCCCACCTGGGTCGTTGCGCAGATCCAAAACCATTCCCTGCACTGAGAGAAGCTCCGACAAAGCCTCCTCCATCTCTTGAGCCGTGCGTTGAGTAAACTGGGCAATGCGCACATAGCCCAAATCGTCGATCTTTTCATATCGAACCGACTTTATCTGGATTATCTCGCGGACCAGCTCGAAGTCGAGGAGTTGGTCTTCTCCCTCGCGGCGCACCAAGATGGTTACTTTTGTGCCAGGGTCTCCACGCAGCAATTTTACCACGTCATTTATTTGCCACCCAACTACCACCTTGTCGTTCACCTTGACTATCTCGTCTTGCGGCTTGAGTCCGGCCCTATCGGCCGGCGTGCCTTCTATGGGGCTTATGACCAATGTTCTGCCGTCTCGCTGGCCTATGTATATCCCCAATCCCCCGTATTCTCCCTGCATCTCGATTTCTTCTTCTTTAATCTCTTCGGGGTCTACGAAGCGGGAGTACGGGTCTCCCCAGGCCGAAACCATTCCCTTGACGGCGCCATAAAAGAGTTTGTCTTCTTCTCGCGCCTCATCCCCGTTGACGTGGTAGGTTTCCAGAAGTGACCTTGCCTGTTTCATTAGCCACAATCTGTTCGCCTCGAAGGGGAGGATGCGAGAGAGGTCGAACTCCATCTGCGCAGCCGCAATGCCTCCTGCGAGGATCAACCCAATGATGATACCTATGCCATATGGCCTAATTTTCCTCAAAAATGGTCGCACGGCGATCCACCTCTTATCGTCAATCAATTAATTTACTGACCTAAATACTTTAAAGGATCTACTGCCTTGGAGCCTTCCCGCACCTCAAAGTGCAAATGGGGTGCCGTCGTAACACCTGTGTTGCCAACCTTTCCTATCGTCTGTCCTCTGGTGATCCTTTGTCCCTCAGATACATCCATAGAGGAGAGGTGCGCGTATACGGTGACGAGGTCTCCTCCGTGGTCTATTATGATCACCTGACCGAAGCCGCGAAGCCATCCCGCGAACAGCACCTCTCCTTTCTCGGCTGCATTTACAGGCGTCCCCTTGGGAGCTTTTATGTCAATGCCGGTATGGACGGTTTTGGTATTGAAAACGGGATGAACTCTCGTGCCGAATGAACTGGTAATCTGTCCGCTGACCGGCCAGGATAGCTTCCCCTTAGGACGAGTTAGAGCGACGCCACCTGAGCGGAGCTGGGCCAAGCGCTGCTTCTCCTGTAAGAGCTGCTGGATGCGGCGCTCCAACTCCGCCTGAGATCTCTCGAGCTCCTTGGATGCCTGGGCGTGATATTCTTTTTGGTTTCTGAGTTTCTCTAAGAGTTGCTCTCGCTTTGCGATGGTCTCTTTCAGAATCGCCTTTTCCTTCTCCTGTTCTTTCCTTTCAGCTTGCAATGCAACCTTTTGCTTTTCTAAATCTTGACGCAAGCTTTGCAGTTTCTTTGCCCGGTCGATGGTTTCATTGATCAGTTCGTCATCCTGTTTAGTTATTCGGCGCAGCATATAAGTTGTGCTCATGGCCTCGTGGAGGGAATCTGCGGCAAGCAACATAGAAAATTCCCCACGACCCCTGAATTTGTATATAGCCACCAGACGTCCGGCCAACATTTCTTTGGCCTTAGCCAAGAAGGCCTCGTTTTCTGCGATCTCTGTGCTGAGTTCCTTTATCCGACCTTCAAGCCTCTTTTCCTTTGCTTTTAGCAATTCTATCTTTTGACCTGTCAATACCTCCTGCTTGTTTAACCTCTCGAGTTCGCTTAAGAGACCGCTTTCCTCGCCCTTGATCTTTGAGAGTTCTGCTTCATGGAAGCGAATTTGCCTCTCTATTTTCTGCAGCTTTTCCTCTTCTTGTTTTATCTGGGCATCGATGTCGGCCGCGAAGGCTCCCGCGGCTATTGTGACGCACAGCGCACACGCCAGTGCCAGAAGTGCCCAACATCGCATTTTTACCCCCCCTACAGAGGACGGAGCGCCTCCCTTATATGTCTGAATGTGGCTATCCAACTGCAAATCCACCCCAGTGCCATCCCTCCGCCCACCAAAAGCAAAACGAGTCGGATGAACATCTCTGGTCCTACCTCGGGGACCATCAGGAACGGGAGAAGGCGATTTATGTGTTTGGCGAAGACCGCGTATGCCCTTATCAATACCAATGTAGCGCTCATGCCACCCAACCCCCCGAGGATAACGCCCTGCAGGAGAAACGGCATAGCCACGTACGTAGGAGTAGCTCCTACCTTTAGCATCACCGCCAACTCCTCCCTCCTCGAGTATACAGCTATGCGAACCGTGTTGAATAATATGAGTATACCTATTATTATAGCCACTGCGATGATACCGATGGTGAGTTGTCTTATGACCGCGTTGAGTCTCGCAAGCCTGTTTGCTGCTTCCTTGGCATAAACCACGTCCTCGATATCGGGAAGGGAGCGCAGCGCTTGAGCCACAGCATCCGCATTCGACGCATCGTCCACTCGTAAAACCAAGCTTGGAGGAAGGGGGTTTTCGCCTAACAGCTCCACTACCTGGGCTTGTTCTCCCAAGAGCTCTTTTAGGCGGGCGAGGGCTGATTCCGGCGTCACCAAAGTTACTTCCTTCACGTGGGGAATGGCTTCAATTTTTGGCTTTATGGCCTCGAGATCGAATTCTTTGGCGAGATAGGCTTCTATCGTTAAGTCGCCCGCCAGTTTCGCGACGACGGCATGGGCGCAGGATGTGAGGAGGAAACTCCCCCCCACAGCTAAGAACACAGCCATCATGGTTACCCACGTCAATATCGTCAATCCCCAATGACGGAAGAGCAGACGAAAAGCATCGCGCAGGATGTATTTAATTGTAGCCATACGTATCGTAACGACCTTTCTCTTCGTCGCGCATCATTCTACCCGTTCGCAGTTCCACGACACGCGCACGGTAGGTGTCGACGATATATTGGTTATGTGTCGCCATGATCACCGTGGTGCCCGCGGCGTTGATGGAAAGAAGTATGTCCATTATCCCCTCCGCTGTGTTGGTATCCAAGTTTCCGGTAGGTTCGTCGGCTATCAGGATAGAAGGGGATTTGACCACTGCGCGCGCTATGGCCAACCTTTGTTGCTCGCCACCGGATAGCTGGGGCGGGTGCAAAAAGCGCCTTCTCCACAATCCCAATCTCTCTAATGCTTCACCGGTTTTTACCTTGATTTCCTTGGGCGGTAGACCCATCGCCTCCAGAGCAAAGGCCACATTTTCATATGCCGTCAGGTGAGGTAAGAGCTTGAAATCCTGGAAGACCACCCCGACGTAGCGGCGATAATAACTGAGGGCGCCCCACCTCATCTTTCTGAGGTTGAAGGGGCCTACGGCGATCTGCCCGCGCGTCGGCCTGGCCTCGCCGGTGATCAGGCGCAGTAGGGTGGATTTGCCCGAGCCCGTCGGGCCAACAAGGTATAAAAATTCACCAGGTCTGACAGTGATATATATATCCTCAAGCGCTACGATATCGGGCTTAAATATCTTTGATACGCCGGATATTCGTATTTCCACGCCCTCATCTCCTTCGGAGCGGCCAAACCTGTGCAGCGGCGCTCACTATGTGTTGGTGGGTGAGCGCGTAATACTCCTGCAACTCCTCAGGGGACCCGCTCTGGCCAAATCGGTCCTCCACGCCCACAAACCGTATGGGTATAGGGCAAGTGGTGGCTGCAATTTCAGCTACTGCGCTGCCGAGACCCCCAATAATGTTGTGCTCTTCGGCAACGACGCAGCAGCCCGTTCTTCTGAGAGATGATTGGATCAACATGACTGGTAGTGGTTTTATGCTGTAGCAATCTATTACCTCTGCTTCTATTCCTTGTCGAGCAAGTACGGCGGCAGCCTTCATCGCTTCGTGGACCATGATGCCGCAGGCACATATAGTGACGCTCTTCCCCTCGCGCAGCAGTCTTCCTCCGCCGGCGAGAAAGCCATCGTCATCAGTACCGTATAGTTGGGGCAGCGGAATGCAGCCAAGCCTTATATAGAGAGGTCCGTTCCACGAAAGCGAGTTCAAGAGCAAGCGGCGGGTGGATTGGAAGTCGGCGGGAACGAAGATGGTCATCCTCGGTAAGGCCCTCATAAGCGCTATATCCTCCAGAGCCTGATAGGCAGCCCCCTCCTCAGCGGTTATGCCGGCACAAACGGCTACGAAGCGCACGGGGAGGTTTGGCATCGCTACTGCGTTGCGCATGACATCATAAGCCCTTCCCGCCAGAAATGAGGCATATGAGACCGCATAGGGGATTTTCCCGGCTAAAGCCATGCCGGCCGCGGTTAAGACCAAATCTTGCTCGGCAACGCCGAGGTTGCAGATGCGCTCCGGGAAGCGAGAGGCGAAGTCGTGCAATCCGACGCAAGAAGATATGTCGGCGTTTAAGACTACGACGCGGTCATCTGTCTCGCATAAACGGATCAAAGTCTCTGCGACGGCATCTTTGGGACTAAAAAGGGCTTTTTCCCCCATGGCTTTAACCCTCATTGTTGCTTTGGCTCATTTCCTCAAGCTCCGTCAGCGCTTGCGACATCTCATCGCGCGCTATAGCTGTTTTAATTGAAGGCTGATTTTTCTCCATCATAGGAACCCCTTGCCCAGCTTTTGTGCGGGCGATTAGAGCGGCTGGACCGTCAGCGCTCAGCATAGCCTGGAAGGCTTGGTGTAATGAGGCGAAGTCGTGTCCGTTCGCATGAAATACTTGCCAGCCGAAGGATTTCAGTTTCTCGTCGAGCGGTTCTAAGGCCTTGATCTCCTCCGTTGGCCCTTCGTTTTGCGTGGCGTTTCTATCGATTACGGCGTATACGTTGCTCAGCTTATGGGAGGCCGACGTGAGAGCCGACTCCCAGAACGATCCCTCTTGGAGTTCCCCGTCGCCCAAAACGCAGAATACTCTCGATTTGATCCCAGCGCATCGAAGACCTAAGGCGATGCCGTTCGCTATCCCAAGTCCGAGCCCCAATGAGCCGCTGCCTGCATCGACGCCCGGAGTGCGGCGCATCTCTGGATGCCCTTGCAACATCGACCCGAGCTTGTTGTAGTTCCACAGCTCTTCTCGGCTGAAAAAACCCCTATGAGCGAGAGTGACATAGAGAGTAGGACAGGCATGTCCTTTGCTCAGGACGAGGCGATCTCTGTTTTGCCAATTCGGCTCTTCCGGGCGCAAATTCATCACTTCCCAATAGATATAGACGATCAGGTCCACCATAGAAAGAGAGGAAGAAAGATACTTCATCCCAGTAACGCTCGCCATGCGCACCAAATCTTTGCGAACTTCCAAGGCTATTTGCTCCAATTTCTTTGCCCTGTCATATTTCATCGATTTCACCTTCCCTCGAGGGCCTCCTTCAGGGCCGATTGGAAGGACTCTCTCGCTGTGCGCCTTGCATCTGTAATCTCTTTCGTCGAAGGTCTACGGGCGTTTTCGGCCACCTCTTCGAGCGCTCTTTCGCCCTTCCACACCGGTATGGACCAGGACTCGGCTAAAGACTCTACTTTGGGGTCGTAGGGCACAGCGACGGCTTTCGTTCCAAGGAGGAGCGTTAACACGAAAAAGTGAAATCTCATCCCCACCGCGAGAACAGCGCCGGCGAACAGAGAAGTTGCCATTTTCCACGAAGTCAGACGCACAATCTCCGCCCTCGCCAAGAGCCCTGAAGATCGAAAGTCTTTTAACAATGCCTCATCATCGGGAGAGAGGGCCAGACATCGCAAAGCGTATCCGTGCTCCTGCGCATAGGCCGTCGCTTCGCGGGCGATCTCGACGCTTAGGCTACCCCACGGCCTTATGTTTAAGATTACCACATCTCCGCTCTCGATAGGAGGTCCTACGTCTAATATGAAAGCAGGATCGGGCGCGAGGTCGGCCGAAAGGCCCCATTTTGACAACAGTCTTTGCGAGGGCGTATCGCGCACAACCCTAGGCCTGCAGCGCCTAAATACATCGCGCGCTATCCTTTCGGAGGTTTTTTTGTGAAATGGCCCCACTGATTGGCCGAATGCCCAAGGGTGACATCCGGCGATACTACTTTCCATTACCACGCCCCAGTAATACAGAGGAGAGCGGAGGCTGGTCACATCCTGCAATAAACCTCCTCCCCCGAGAAGCAGCGTCCTGCTTTTTCTCAAAGCGCACAACACCGACTTGGCCCTCCAACGGTTGACCGAAGCTATCGATAACTCCTCCTCGGTCTGCCGCGGCGAGGCAGAAAGGGCGAGAATCCTATCTTTTTTTAGCCCTGACTCTTGAGCCAGTTCCACAAGGGCGTGGAGGATCATTTCGTCCCCTACGTTGCCGAAACCGTAGTAGCCACACAGCGCGACGTCGTAGCGCTTGGTCAAACTTCTCCTTCCTCTTGAGCTCTAAATTTTGTGGTGAGCTTTACGACGAGCCAAAGGAGTAAACCCGCAAATAAGCCGAAGAGCGATCCCACCCATAGGCCATTGAAGACGCGCCATAGCGTCAGCGTAAGCGGGGTATGGAAGTGGCAGAAGCTGTTGACCGCTGAGGCGAAGGCCACCGATGTGGCCATCCGGATGAGCGCGGAATACATAGCCAACCGCCTGTCTACCTCGCCGGGAAATAGCCGCGCCCAGATATACCAGAGCCATAACGCCGGATATCCCAAGAGGATCTCTTTAGTCCTCGGCCTTGCCATCAGGGTCTGCTCGAAGAGGTCGCGCAGTTTGACCTCCCAGGATGGAACCAACGAGACATTGCCGCTCCGCAGCGCCATGACCCCAGCTGCCATTCCCAAGGCGGCGAGCACTATGATTTCTTCCCAGTACGGGCTTCGCGTCATTATCTCCCTGAAGTTCTCTGGATACAGGCGGGTTTTAATGGCATGAGCCAGCACTATCAGCGGAGGCAATAGGAGAGTCGCCTTTACTCCGGAAAATGCCTGGAGGCGAAGCATGTACAAAGGGGTGCCAAAAAAAGACGAAAGGACAAGTCCAATTGCTACGGCTATTCCTATACCTTTGAGAATCCCTTCGATGGGACGCTCCCACCCGTTCAGCGCCACAAGCGCGGCTGCTGAAGCGCCCAGGACAGCGCATAGAGCACCTATCGCTTTGGCGGCCGGAGATACGTGGACTGCGAGCACTCCGCCGATGGCCACAGAGGCCAGGAGACCGACCCAAAAAAGCCTCGTCGGTGGAGCGTCTCTGCGGCCGAAGAATTCCTGCCATAGCATGAGCGATACCGTGAGAGTGGTCAGGGCCATCGCAAACCCGCTCCAATACGATGTTGGCCAAGAGGGCAATATCTCGGGCCAGCCGAGCGAGATTCCCCGAAGTTCTAAGCCTCTCGCGATGGCCTTAAGGTCTTCCTCGAAGTTGCCAAGCCACGGCCCCGCTCCGATTTCATACGGCCTTAAGAGCAGCAGTTTTACCGATCTTTCCGCGGCAGCCCTGATCATGCGCTGTACAATTGCATCCCTCGTAAGGTTGCGGCTTATGACTTCATCCGTAGTTACGCTGTGAAGCGAAAGGATATAGGGGGATGCCCGCCATACGAGGGAGTTGAGTCCTGGTTGTCTGGAAAATTCCACTTGTGTGACCGCTATTCCTTTTTCTTTCAGAAATGCCGCAAGAGGATCGAGATCGCCAAAACCTACAACTACATTTCCCTTAGGCGATATGGCGCGAATCTGTGGCAGCGCTTCGATGAGCCGCCTTATGGGTTTTACTGCTGTCTCTGTGGGCATGCCCATGGAGGGGGCTGGTCTATATACCACGGGCCAGTTTTGCTTTTTTAAGAAGAACGCTGCCTCCAAATCTGGCAGAACACCGGCTTTGATGATGCTGGAATAGGGAACGGGAAGCAGAAAGAGCCACCCATATGGCGCCTTGTGACTTTCCACGCTTCCAAACCGGTCTGCGAGGTAAGGCCTTATCAGATTTGCCCATTGTTCGCTCTTGGTCCACACCACGGCCAGATCGGGCCTTTTGCCCTCGAATACGCTGAAGGGTAGGGACTCTTTTGGTCCCAACCACAGGGGGAGTGCTCCGCCGGCTATCTCCTCGCCGGTGAGTTCTTCGACGGCTATGGCGACAAGTCCAGCCTCACGCAGGCGATCGAACGCTTTCTCTACAGTAAGGGATGCCTGTTTGGCCATGAGGAGCGCATCCCTGTACGATACGACGGTGGCGGCTTCCCTGTGAGATCTTTCAAATCTAAGGCGTGGGGCCAGCCCGGGCAGTGCTATGAGCGTTGCCAAGATTAGCCCAGCAGCCAAAAGTCTCTGGTTAGAGGGCCACTTCATCCTTTTCGCACCTCCATTGGCAAGTCAGTGGTATATCAAACTGCTCAAGAAGCACACTTAGAAGATATAGCGGCATGCCTACCACGTTGTAATAGCATCCCTTTATGGAGCACACGAGGAGCGCTCCCTTCCCCTGAATGGCATAAGCACCTGCCTTGTCATCCCCTTCGCCCAGCTCTGCGTAGCGTGCCAGCGCCTCTTCGCTCGTATTTCGGAATTCTACCTCCGTCACCTCTACGTCTGAAGCGATCTCGTCTCCGCGACAGATCGCCACTCCAGTCACCACAAGATGTTTTCTGCCGTTGAGTTTTTTCAGCATTTGGAGCGCTTCGTGGCGATCATGGGGCTTGCCCAGGACGGTTTCATCGACGACCACGAGCGTATCGGCGCCTATTACGAGGCATTCGGGAAAGCTAATAGCTATAGCGCTTGCCTTAAGAAGAGCTAACCGTTTAGCTGATTCCGTGGGGACTTCTTTTGGCAATAAGCGCTCCTCGATCGAGACGGGCATCACCTTTATGGGCCAATTGAGCATCTCTTCGAGCAGATGATGCCTTCTGGGACTGGCCGAGGCCAAGATCACTTTCGTTGCGCAGTTTCTCGTGGTCACGATCTCTTTCACCTCGTCACATAGTCGAGCAAGATTGAAATCGTCCCCAGCGCCGCGCAATATACGGCAAAGGCCTTGAAGCGACCGCCTATCACCACTCGCCTCAGGAAAAAGAGCGCCAGGTAGCCCGACACCGAGGCTAGTATGCAACCGCCGAGCCAACCGCTCGGCAATGTCGTTATGAATCCGTCGATGATGTCCATTCTAAGGCATTGAAGAAGAGTTGCACCGGCTATTACTGGCAACGACAAGAGAAAAGAGAGGCGGAAGGCGTCTTTGCGCCTCGCCCCTGCGAGCAACCCGACCGATATCGTAGCCCCCGATCGGGAAAGTCCTGGCACCACAGCGATACCTTGAGCTAACCCCATAAGCGCGCCCAAAGCGGCCGAAACGGGGACGTTTCTCTCTCGGCGGGAAGTCGATACCCAAAGCAGTGTGGCGGTTATCAGTAAAGCTGCACCCACAGCGCTTGAGGAAGCGAACCACTTTTCTGCAAAACCCTCGATTAAGAACGCCACGGGTGCCGTAGCCATCGTGCCCGATATTATAGCCCACCCGTAGCGCCACCCCTCACCGCTTCTCCTTGTAGGGTCAAAGATGCCCGCACACCAACCTGTTAGAAGGTATACGATGTCGCTCCAAAAAAATGCCGCAGTGGCGACCATTGTGGAGAAGTGGAGCAGCACATCGTAAGCGATGGGAGGCTCTTTCCATCCCATGAGGATCTGGGCCAGAGCGAGGTGTCCGGAGCTGCTCACGGGAAGAAATTCCGTCAGCCCTTGCACCAATCCCAAGAGTAGCGTGTTTACCAAAGAATTTGCCTCCTTTTAAGACGCTTTGCTTTCCAAATGGGCTTCGGCGAGGCCTGACCGGCTTTGAAGAATAGTCACGGAAGGCAGCACGACAGGAAGGCTCTTAGAGATATGTTTCAATTCTTGCCTCACGGCTGTCACTATGGCTTGAGATATCGCTTCGGGACGTTTGCCCTTGGCTCGCTTTATGGAGGCCGCAATGGCGTTTTCGAGCCTCTTGTATAGTTCGCCGGCCTCGTCCTGGTGAAGGAAGCCGCGGCTTTCGATTGATGGAGGAGCGCACAGCGACATATTTTCGTCTACCGTGACCGATACCGCAATGATGCCGTCTTCCGCGAGGAGGCGCCTCTCCTGCAATATGCTCCCTTCAATCTCGCCCATAGAGGTTCCATCGATCAGGAATGCGCCGGCCCGCACAGGGTCTTTAATCCTCGCCCGTTCTTGGTTAAAAGATAGCACGTCGCCATTTTCTAAGACAAAAACGTCACGAGGTTCCATGCCGAGTTCGTGAGCCAATTGGGTATGGCGTACCAAGTGGCGGTATTCCCCGTGTATCGGAACGAAATAACGAGGTTTGACCATGCTCAGCATCATCTTGAGCTCCTCCTGGGAAGCATGCCCCGATACGTGCGTTTGGCGGTCGCCTTCATATATCACCTCGCACCCCTTGCGGAATAGGTTGTCTATCGTGCGGCTCACCAGTTTTTCGTTTCCAGGGATCGGGAGGGCGCTTATTACTACTAAGTCTTTGGGCCCCAGTTTGATATATTTGTGCTCTCCCTTGCTCATGAGGACCAAGCCGGAGAACGGCTCGCCTTGACTTCCGGTAGTGAGGACGGCCACTCGATTGTAACGCATTCCCTCGAGCGCCTGAGGCGGCACGAAAGCGCTGTCGTCTACGTCGATGTAGCCCAGTTGTCTGGCGAGCTCTACGTTGGCGTTCATGCTCCTGCCTATCAGAGCCACCTTTCGATTGAAGCGCAGCGCCGTCTGTATCACTTGGTTTATTCGGTGCAGATTAGAAGCGAACATGGAGAGCACTATGCGCTTGTTCTGGTAAAGCCGAAAGATCCCTTCCAGCGTCTGGCCTACACCCCGCTCTGAAGGTGTATATCCGGGCTCTTCGGCGTTCGTCGAATCAGAAAGCAGAAGGAGCACTCCTTTATGGCCGAACTTGACCAATGTAGAGTAGTCCGGGGGACGCGCATCCAATGGCGTGGGGTCGAACTTGAAATCTCCCGAGTGGATTATGTTGCCCACCGGCGTCTCGATGGCTAAGCCCAAAGAATCGGGGATGGAGTGGCATGTGGACATAAAATGCACATTAAAGCACCCCAATCTCACCACTTCACCTGCATGTACTTCATTCGCTTTGACCGTATAATCCGGTTTCAGCTCTTGGAATTTATGGTTTACAAGCCCCAACGTCAGGCGAGTGCCATAGATGGGAACGTCAATCTGGGGCAACAGAAACGGGAGCGACCCAATGTGGTCTTCGTGGCCGTGAGTGAGGACCAGGCCGCGGATCTTATTTTTGTTTTCCAACAGATAACTGAAATCCGGTATGACGAAGTCGATGCCGAGCATGTCCTCGTCGGGAAATTTAAGCCCTGAATCTATGACGAGGATATCGTTTCCATACTCAAGGAGGGAGATGTTCTTGCCGATCTCTCCCATTCCGCCCAGAGGTATAAATCGAAGCTCCTTTCGTCCTCGCTTTGTCTTCTTTTTTCTTTGCCCGCTCGTGATGGGCATTAGTTCACCTCCAACACAATAAAGGGGTGGCTTTAAGCCACCCCGCCTATTTTGCAAATGATACTACATCGGTGGCTCTTTGAAAAGATGCTCAGTCTGGCTCCGCTACGTTACCTGACGGAGTTTTGCTCTTTTGCGGAGCGCGCTCTGGGGTAAACTCGCTCCTTTTATGAAAGATCTCCCTCTCGGGTGCCGAATTGTGGTCGGGCCTCTTGGAAACCTCCTCTAAAACCAGTTCGGCCGTGCCTTCAGACTTCAGCGCCTTTATAAAGCGCTCCGCCCACCATGTAGTTTCTTCCACAATCCTTTCCTGAATTTCTACAGGAAGGGACATGATCTGATCATGAAATGGCTTGTTAGCCTTCTTGTAATCCCCGTCTTTGCGGCTGTAGCCTTGTTCGTCGGCCCATGCTACGATCTTTCGCCACAGTTCTTCCGATATGCCGCGGTCTGGTTCCTTTACGTAAGAACCATCCTCTATGACGGCGTTTCCAGTCTCAGGCTCCATTTTAACGCCGAAGAGCACATTTTGCCATAGCGTGGCGACATTGGCTTTCGTAATGCCATGCGTTGAAAAGTGAGAGACTTTATCTATCGGCGTGCCGGATACACCGTGCTGGGCTATCGAAACCCCGTAACGGCTTACTGCCTGGGCGATTTCCAATGTCCTCTTGAGATCTATCCCTTCGATTTCTCCCCTAGATCTGTCATACGTGCCGTGGAGGCTGCCGTTTGAGATGGCAAGGAGATCGGGGAAGATGCACCAGGCGTTTAGGCCTCCTACAAAGAAGAGCGCCTCTTCGACAGTAGTGAGTTCTCCTGGCCCCTTGATCTCCCCGACTTCAACCTCGAGCCCCAAGTATGGAGGAATATGCATAGCTGCATCCCTCGTAAAGCATAAATTCTCCCAGTCCGGGTTGTGCGAGGCGTCTATGGCTATGGACGTCCACCCTCTCTCCACTATATGTCGCAGATGGGAGATGGCCCGCATGAGCTCCTCCGTCGATTTTATCGCATAGTGGTCCACGTGAAGCCCAAAGATCACACCGTGCCCCAATTCCTTGGAATAGCGGACGGCATAGTCTGGGACGTTGTCATATGTGCAACCGCAGTAAGTTGACTCCGACTTGGCGAGCTCCAAGAGTACTGCCGCATCTAATTTCGCCGCCGCCTTTAGCACACCCTTTATCGTCAGGGGATTGCGGGCATTGGCGGCGAGTATGGTAACTCCTGCCCTTCTGGCTGCTGCCATGATGTCCCTGCCGCTAACCAATCCAACCGGCTCGTCTCCGTATATGGCTTGCACGTTCAGGGGGCGTTTCTTTAACATTTCCTTGTAAGTTGCTTCCTCCGAGCGCATCCTCTTGCCTCCTTTCCGAAATTGCTCTCTCTATTGAACTTAGTATAAACGAAAGAGGTACCATTTGAAATCCTATTTTGAGGGGGGTTTGCGGCGTGGCAGTTTTGTAGGCGTGACGATGGGATAGGGAGCCGTGGGATAAGGTCTCTATGGTAAAATACTTGAGCAAATCCGGTGATGAGGGAGATGAGAGTCTATGGCTAAACAGGTAGTCCACGCAGACGAGATGAGCTGGGTTTTAAACCCCGGTGAACCGTTTTTGGGGCCGGTGCGCGATGGAGGAGTCATCGTAGCCAGGACGAGCCCAGGCTGTTGGGGGCCCATGATAACCCCGGATTATCCGAGCGGGCACGAGGTCACCAAGCCCATTGCGGTAGATGGGGCAGAAGTGGGAGACGCAATTGCCGTTAGGGTGCGCCGAGTGAGAGTGCTTTCTTTGGCTACCACTTCCGGGACCGATCTGCCCCAAGAGGGGCACTTCGTCGGGGACCCCTTCGTTGCGAAGCGCTGTCCTAACTGTGGCACGATGAACCCGAAGACGTATGTCGACGGAGTAGGTGAAGGGTCCATAAAATGCGCCAATTGTCATTCTTCGGTCCAACCGTTCCGCTTAGAGAGCACATATACGGTCCTCATGGATGTCGATAGGACTTTGGCTGTTACTGTCCCTCCGGAAGTGGCCGGCGAGATCGCCAAGGAGGCTTCGTCCTTCAGCTTCTTGCCGCCGAGCTCAAAGCAATATTCGGCAAATTTAATGGCCCGCGGCGAAATTGCCGGCATCGCCATCCCTTTAAAGCCGATGGTGGGAAATTTGGGCACATGCCCGGCTGTCCCGATTCCGTCATCGCATAACGCCGGAGACTTCGGCGCTTTTCTGGTGGGCGCTCCTCACGAATACGCATTGACGGAGGAACAGCTTGAGATGCGCACCGATGGCCACATGGACATAAACGAGGTAGTCGAGGGGTCCATCGTCATTTGCCCCGTCAAAGCGGAAGGCGGAGGGATATACGTTGGCGATGTGCACGCAATGATGGGGGATGGCGAAATAGCAGGTCATACGGCTGACGTGTCTGCGGAGGTGGTTTTAGAGGTCTCTCTCTTAAAGGGATTAAAACTCGAAGGGCCTATGATTTTGCCCCGCCCCGAGGACCTCCCTCAGATAGCGCGCCTTCGCACGCCTGAAGAAATAGAAAAGGCCAAAAAGATCGCAGCCTTTTGGGGATTCCAACTTTTGGAGGAGAGCTTGCCCATACAGATGGTCGGCACCGGCAAAGACTTGAACGCAGCCGTCGAATGCGCTCTTTCGCGCATCTCCAAGCTTTTCGATATGCCGCTGCCCGAGGTGAGGAACCGCTGCACCATAACCGGGGAGGCAAGCATAGGCAGGCTCCCTGGAGTGGTGAATGTTACGATGCTCGTGCCGCGTCACAATCTTGAAAGCCACGGCCTTTGGAACCTCGTGCGCTCCCACTATCTGTCATTGTGACCGGTAGCGTTAAAAACTTGCTCGTCACAGGATCGCCAGGCGTAGGCAAGACTACGCTCATTTTGAGGGCGATCGAGCAGGTCGGAGAGAAATGTTGCGGTTTTTATACGGCGGAGATCAGAGACAGAGGAATGCGCGTTGGCTTTGAGGCCGTGGCGCTCGATGGCACCAGGCGGTTGTTCTCGCATGTCGGCATTAAGAGCCCTTACAGGGTTGGCAAATACGGTGTCGATGTGGCGGGGTTCGACGAGTTCCTCGAGGGCATTCCGTTTTTCGACCCTCAAAATTTTCTGGTGCTCATAGACGAGATAGGCAAGATGGAATGCCTCTCGGCCAAGTTCAGGAGATTGGCGGTTGCGCTGCTGGACGTCCCTGTGCCGTTTCTCGGCACGGTTGCCCTTCGGGGCGATGCGTTTATAGAGAAGATAAAGGCGAGGCCAGATGTGCGGCTGTTTCTCGTGACGAAGGAAAACAGGGACGACCTCGCTTTTGAGATCGCCGAGACTGTAAAAAACCTTGGGCCGCATGTCTGACATGAGCCTTTGTAGTTGCTTAAACTGCGTCATCGGCTGAGCTGTGCGCATCAATTAGCTTGATTATCTATTATATTGCTGTGGAGTTGCAATGATTTTATAGTAGCTTTGTTGGATTTGAAAGGTGGCGAACCTGGTTGATCGAAGCGCGCTCCGCATTTGGGTCTGATTTTTCTCGAGATGGCGGGAAGCTACACTGGTATGGAGTGAACCTGGAGGATCTTGCCCGAAGGTATGGCACTCCTCTTTATGTCTATGCCTCTGACGAAGTGCGCCGCAGAATAAAACTTTTAAAAAATGCGCTCGGAGTGATCCCTCGCTTTCATCTCATGTACGCCGTGAAGGCCAACAACAACGTGGAGATCTTAAAGCTCATCGCAAGCGAAGGCGTCCGCTTCGACTGTGCCAACCTGAACGAGGCCGCTCTGGCCATGAAGGTCGGCGCTCCTTACATGATCTCCGGCATCTTCTACACAAAGGAGGAGCTTGAGACGGCGTTGAGGCTCGGAGCTACAGTCAATCTCGACGACCCAGCAGCGTGGGATCTCGTCAAAGGGCTTTTGAGCGAGGGCGTTCCCCGCCCGAAGAGGTTATTCATTCGACTCAACCCGGGTTGGGGGAGAGGAGCCTTTTCCCTGATCCTCGGCGGGGAGGGGTCGAAGTTCGGCATGAAGCCCGATGACGCGAGGATTGTGGCGCGGGAGATCGGCGATATGGGCATAGAGTTCGGGGTGCATGCCATGGTAGGTTCCGGCATATTCGATCCCTCTCACTTCGTTCGTCTGGCATCGTTTTTGCTCGATTTCGCCCTTGACGTAGGGGCGGCGGCCATAGACTTCGGCGGCGGCTTCGGCGTCCCATACAAACCCGACGAGACCGAGCTCGACGTAAGGGCGATCGGAGATGGGATAGCCTCTTTGCCCAACATAGAAAAAGTGGAGGTCTACGCTGAGCCCGGGCGGTACATCCTTGCGAGCGCTGGTGTGCTGCTGTGTAAAATTTGCTCGATAAAGCGAACCAACCCTCCCATTGTCGGGTTGGACGGGGGCATGAACGTTCTTATGCGTCCGGCCCTGTATAAGGCGTATCACGAGATCGTTAATGTCACACGTCCCATGAGCGATCTGATTCCAACCACGATAGTGGGGAGGATTTGCGAAAGCACGGATGAGTTTGGCCGCGACCGCCCTTTCCCCTCTGCGTCAAAAGCAGGAGATATTGTTGCGATACTTCATGCCGGGGCCTATGGCTACGTGATGAGCTCGAACTACAATTCCACAGCCAAACCGGCGGAAGTGTTGATCAAAGAGGGAAGCGTCAGGCTAATTCGTCCAAGGGAAGAACCAATACGCGATATTGTAAAGAGTTTCCCGTAGCACCATATTCGACTGCATGCGGTCCATAGGGCGATGTAACAATAAGCGATGAATGGCTCCCATATCGCCAAAAGGCAACGGTGGATAAAAGTCTTGGTCAAGACTTTACGGGAAGAATTTTACCCTTTCTTTTGGGATGTTCAGCCAGAAAAATTAGATGTGCAGCGCAACGCTCGTTCATAATTGAAAGGCTGCTGGAGATTGGGGACGATGCGGCCATAAGACGGGTATCGCCACTTATCCCATGGAGACTATTGAAGGAGTAGTGCGAGATAGTCGGTGCCTCTCTAAGAAAACAGTTAGATTCTGGCAGTTGATTTTCGGTCTGGAGGACGAAGAGATAAGGTGTTTATCGACGTATTACCGCGAGGTAGAAAGTCCGCTCTGGAACTTTTAAAAGGTATTGAAACGATGCGGAACTTTTATCTGGCCGGAGGGACAGGCCTTGCCCTTCAGCAGGATTAAGATTGATGCATTGCCATATCATGTTTCAATCCCTTTCAGGGGTTTCGTGTGTTTACAATTGCCTTTGGGATTGTGTCTAACGAAAACGCTGTTCGGGCTCATCTCTTTTTAATGTTCCGTCCCAACTCATTGTATATACTTTGGTGTCATCCAGAATGTATGTCCCTGGTGAAAAATAATATTCAAGTTTTGATATTGCCTCACCTGGCTTGTAAGTTGATCTGTCCTTTGAGTCCTTGGGATCGTAATACCCTCTTCCTGTTAGAAGTTCGATATCTCCTTTAAATTTTATAGTTTTATCGTACTTTAGATGTGTAATAATATAATTATCGTTGATTTCTATTTTACATTCCTCTGCTTTAACAGTTTTAATTGGAAACTTTATACTACCTGATGGATCGAATAATACATGCCCGAACCCGTATTTCGATTCTCCGCCCAATATTAATTCTTTCATTATATTAAATCCATCAATTAATATCTCTGCTTTGTCGGATATTATTACTGTTTTATCACCTATTTTAGCATTTTCTTTGACCAAAACACATCCCATAATCCTTACATCTTTTATATTGCCATTTGTATCTTTAAATTTATTATTGATGAATTCAATTTCATGCAAGCTTGCATTTTTTGCAGTTCCGGTACTATCTATAGCCGTGAATATTTGACTTCCTATGAATCTGTGCTCAAATTCCGATCGTGAGATATTGCCATACTTTAACTCATGTTCTGTGTAACGTGGAAAATAAATATTTATGCCATCGTATACATAAAAATACGAGAATCTAAAATTATCCTTAACCATTGCACCTATATTTCTATAATCATTTGCTGTGGGATTTTTGTATAAATACTCCGTTATACATTTCGTTATTGCCCCCCACAAATTTCTCCCGGGAACGTAATACCTTGTCGGCGAAATGACCGATCCTTTAAAGGGCATATAACCAATGTGAAGCGGGCTTTTTAATTTAAACGAAACTGTAATTTCTTTCCACATATCACTCACCGGCTTTGACTTTTACGTGATATAACGAATATATTAATGTACGCTCTAATATCTTTTTCATGAACAGCAATTTATCGATGTCTTTAGCAACTGTCTTCAGATCTCCACAAAAATCATCGAAATTTGCCTCAAACTTTTTGTCTTTACCTAAGAGATATTCATGTATTTTAATGCCACCGTCATCCTCATTTAAGAGGCTGGTTAGATTTGTTCTTGTATCTTTAGCTTTACTTTCAAGCCAAAGAAACATTGCGTAAACCCCATCTTCCTTCAGTATCCCTAAAGCTTTTCTCAAGTTTCTTTCGAGGTTCTTTATATTCTTACTGTCTGATGTTTCCGCTGAATTTGCAATCATTTGAGCATGTTTCATACACTTATAGTCCAGGTTGATCATCTTTCTCACCTCTTAAAGATGCTCTTTTTGATTTTAGAAAACTTAATCAAAGTTAAACATACTTGTTTTATGCCGGTGAAGATTTGTCTCCGCTTGCTTTGTCGTTTTTGCCATCGAAAAACAACTCAAGCCTGCCGAAACCTCTGGTTCCCATGCCGCCTATGCCGATGAATTTAAAGTAAGGGCTAACGTTGTTTAATATCCCGGTAACTCCTTTATCGTCTTTATCTACACCAATCTCAAATCCAAAGACTGTCCCCCTGGATATAGCTTCATAGGTAAACAGTTTTCCCGGCTCGGCCGTTCCAGTGGATGGATCTATCTTGACAGAAGTCCTTATCTCCAAATTGTCGTTTACTATATGAGAAAAAAGCTTCTCCGAAACGATGACAATCTTTCCTACCCAGCTATCTATTTCTTTCCGCAAAGCAAGACGTTTAAGACAACCAGAGTCAACTTTTTCAGTTTCCAGAAATAGCCATCCAAGGTTTAAATAACTGCTATCTTTGTTTTCTTGTTTGGAATGACTGCTATCTTTGTTTTCTTTAACAATGTAATAAGCTTTATCGCAAACTTTTTGAGGAATGTTAATGTTACTGGAATCCTCGCTTTTTGCTTCATCGAACCAATATTCCATGAGCTCCTTTGTTGTAATCCATACAGTTCCTTCTTGGGATGAAACAGGAAAAAGTATTATTTGTCCATCATAAAAACGCAATGTTCCTTTTTTATTTTCGTCTCCAAATGTCTTTTTAGCCTTATCTTCAGCACATTTTCTTTTTTCTGCTTCATCCTGGGAAGTGTACTCTTTTTCCATTGCATATATGGTGTAGTATTCTCTCGTGACACCTGCAATCGAGCTACCTGGTATCTTTGGCACGTCTGTGGCAGGATCCCTTACGATCGTATTGTCTACCAATCCTAACCTGTAGCCTCCTGCTCCTATGTGTATGGGATCAATGGCCCTCGCAAATACCTTTTTAGGATTCAAATCATTCGCCAATTTTTTCCTCCTCCTTTATCATGTGTCTGAAAATAAATATAGTGTCCATTAAAAGACCATTTAGTAAAGAATTTACAAAAAAACACCTTGTTTCTTCTCTCAAGTTATCCCACATACTTCCAAAGGCATCTTTAATGGTTGCTTCGGCAAATCGCATGAATACTTCCCTCTTATTGCTGCCATCTTCGACATATCTCCACTCTCTTAACTTGGTGGTGAGTGCTTCCTCAATGTTGTTAATCTGAGAACTTGAGAGATTAGATAATATATCCCATAGTTCCCTAATCATTGATATCTGATAAAAATAGCAGGGCCTTCTTGAATAAAGCCGGTAAGTTTCATCTCCCCTTCTTCCGTCTTCATAATATATGTTATATCTGTCGGTAGTGGCGGTAAGCAGATCGAAATCGAAATAGCCCGGATATAGACTAAAAGGTTTCCCCTTGGAAATTGATGATAAGTCGTCAAGTGTATATTTTTCGTTTTCTCCGATCAATCTTGTAGGATAAAATTTGAAAAAATCATCACTTTTTGTTTCGTAGACGTTCCACCATGGGTTCATTTTTACGGGTTTTTTAAATTCACTATCGTCAAGCATTCTTCTTTCGGCATCTAAAAGGACGTATAAGGGAAATTTTCTATTCGCCGTCAAAATCTTCACGTTTAGGGGCAACTTACCCAATACTTTTTCAAATCTTTGGGAATAGAGTACTGTTACCATCTCTGTAATTTTTATGGAGTCTAATGTTGGCACTATCAGCCGAAGAGAGAGAGGAGATACCGTAATTTCTATTAAAGGTATATATTCTTCTATTTCTGTTATTTCTATTTCTACTCTATTATCATACTTTACTTCAAGCAAATTTTCATTAGGATTGTTCTCCAAGGCAAGGTGTCTAAATCCACTCTTCAGACACTCAATTACAGCCTGTTCTCCAAATGTATTGCCATACCTGTACTTTTCAAGGGATTCTATTGTATAGAATTTGCCATCTCTCACGTATAAGACAAGGAGGTCTTCAGGTTCCTGGCCATCTAATCTAATGATATAAGGAGTTTTTTCAGATATTATATTACTTCTTTTCAGTGCAGACTGAAGTTTGCTGTAGTCTACAGAAAATGCTACCCTTTTCCACTTATATCTATATATATCACGTTTGATCTTTTCAACAACTGTTTCAAAAAATTCCTGAGTTTCGCGCCACACCCTATAAATACGCGCGGGAGACGGGTTTTGGGTGAAAAAATATGAACCAAGGTTTTCTTTAGTTAATGTATTAGTTTGTAGCCTTTCTTCTATATTTTTTAAATGATTATAAAGTGTTTTTTCATTTAAGCCAACACGTTCCTCAAAAAACATATCTAATAACCGTGCTGCTTCTTTTTTATAAATATCTTTCAGCTTAAAAAATAACTCTAGGACTTTGTAAACTATATCTTTTCTAGGAGCAAAAGTTAATGTTAATGAATTCACTATTTTCTCAAAATTTTTATCTTTAATTGGAGTGATGAAGTTACAAAATTCATTTTTATTTTTATTTTCATTTTCATTTATATTTTTATTATACCAATCTTCAAAAGTTTGACTAAATATACTGCCAATCATTGTTCCATCGAGCCATTTATCGAGGTCAAAGTTCAACGAAATCAAGCTGACCCTGTTGTTTTTGTCAGCAATTTCATCAATCCAGACAGATTCCTGTCTATTGTTCAGCCACTCCTCCAATCTTCCCTTTCTTCTATTTTCGCAAATTGTACACCTTTCATCTTTTTCGCTTTTTGTTCGTATTCTGCAAATAGGGCACGCATCCAACCTTTCGTTTTCTTTATTTTCAACCTTTTTATCTAAATCAATCAAGCTTTCAATTGGTTCTTCTTCTCCTTCAGTTAAAAGAAAAGGATGTGCTTTTGGAATTTTTCTTTTTTCAGATACACGTTTCAGCTCGTTGGCAATGATGGTCAGTGACCCGGATGGTTTGCTTAAGGTAAAAAATGGCCACAATTCGTTATCGCTTTTGTCGTATATTTTCCTTAATATTAGTTCTGCACAATCACTAGCCAAACTTTTTGAATATTCACCTAATTCGGGGAATGTAAAATACATTCCGTTTATGTCCTCGTAAATCACATTGCCTACAGGAAACTCAACCTCCAATTCATCCCTGATATTTTCTTTAATATCACCAATAACTTCTGCTCTTTTTTGTATATCCGCTATCTTTCTGCCACGGTTTATAAAATCTTCACCATTCCAGCATACGCCAAATATTCTCCATTTTACGTTATTCATATCTTTATATCCATCACATGCGATTCCTGCTAAAATCGTCTTAAACAATGATGCAGTTGAATATGAATGATCCCACATAGTAACGTCGTTTGCCGGGATCCTCGTTTCTCCTAAGGCATGAGAAAACGCTGTTTTAAGATTGCCTATTAATGACTTTCTAAAACTAATTATATCACTATAGTTTTTTAATAACTCAATTAAATTATTCTGCAGGTCATCAAATCTTTTTTGGAGACAACTTAGATCTATCTTTTCTTTCTCGTAGCCAAAAGGTGAGGATATTATCGTATTATCAATGGATTGTTTTTTTCTTACTATGCCTTTATCATCAGCTGAATCCTTACGATCACATTTTTGTAAATATTTTACAATATCATCTGCTGGGGAATGCTCATGGTGTTGCTCGATAAGGTTTTTTATGTTGCTATATTTTATACTGCCTGATATTTCTACCGAAAAACTAAACTTAATATCACTTATCAAGCCAAATAAAGCTGGTCTTAGAAAATCTTTTATTTTGTTATGCTCAAATCTTATTGTAAATTCTTCGATTGACTGATGTCTAATAAAATCAGGATGCATCTTTCCGATATCATGAAGAAGTGCCCCTACCTCACCTTTTAAAATATCTCTCCTTTTGCATTTTATTTTGTAAATAAGTTTATTCATGATCGCCACTCCATAGGTTATTTATATAGCTTTCAAATTCATTCCATTTATTGAATTTTTGCTGTTCGTCAGGACATAAAGAAACAACTACAATTGGATCAGGTTTGATTACTCCAAACCCGCTTGTTTTCTTGGCCGAAAAACCGTAAGTAAAAAACATCAACTCTAAAGCTTTCGTCAGAAACATTAGATCCGTCTTTACCTGCTCTTTAGAAAACATTTTGCCTCTGGGATATGGAAAATATAGAAGACGAAATTTACCTTTTGCGCCTTCTTTTACAACCTCGAGAGTTATGGGACTTTTTCCCGGGACCGGAGTGCGTGTAGTTCGGCTTAATGGTGTAATAACGTCTTTTTTTGCTGCATTTTTGTCAAAACACGTTGGGAAGAAATGAAGCCTACCTTTTGCAGCATCTTCGCTTGTAGTTTCAGAACCGAAAAGCCTTTCGATAATTTCAGACTTTGTAATCTCGTTGATATTTTTACCATCCAAATCATTAACTCTTTCCGCCGCAAATCTGAGATGCCCCTTCCAGATAGATGACCTTACCATTGGTAAACCTGTCAGCTTATCCCGCACGATAGGATTTTCAAATATCTTGCCATTAATGACATTGAATTCACCCTCGCCTTTACTTGTGTATGATCTTTTCAGCATGAATTTAATTTTAAGGAGCATAGAATATCTTGGTATTTTTTCAAAATCTTCTTTATCAAACTCCTTAAGCTTTATATCTGACTTATTTTCTATAATATCATGCTTTTTATTACCTAAATCTATGATCCTACTTTGAAGACTTCTACCCAATACGAAATCTGAAAGATAATAATCATGAATAATTGTATCATCATCAATACTCATCTTAATTCCTCCAATAATTCCTTACTATATTTATTACATGTCAAAATAACACTTATTTAAATAGCTATTATATTTACTTAAAGAAAATAATTTATCTTTTATATTATCATTTAGTTTATCTTTTATCTTGCTCCCAATATTTTCCTTATCATATCCGTATATCCTTACTTCTACTGTATTTTCACTTGTATTTTTACTAATTTTATAACCATGAGAAACAAATACTGTAGAACCTCTACCAGCTTCACCAAATATTTCGTGTCTCTTGTCTTTGTCGTTTTCGAGATGTCTTATTGAATCTCTTATGTGGAA
Organism: Acetomicrobium sp. S15 = DSM 107314; assembly: GCF_016125955.1. Lineage (NCBI taxonomy): Bacteria > Thermotogati > Synergistota > Synergistia > Synergistales > Acetomicrobiaceae > Acetomicrobium > Acetomicrobium sp. S15 = DSM 107314. The sequence goes on from NZ_JADEVE010000076.1 coordinate 83,812, forward strand.
TGCTATCGGAAGGAACTTATATTTATCCCAGACATCTATCCATGACTGCCAATTTTCTTTATATCCGCTATGTTTTTCAGAATGCGTCCAGAATACCTTTTTTTTAATCAATTCTAATATATTTTTATTAAATTCAAGCCTAAATTTATAAAAAAAGAAGTCACCCAATTGAGGTAATTCTTGTGCTTTTTTAGATAATTGACCAATTGTAGTTGGCGGTTTGCTATGCGGTAAACAATTGCTTATAATATTTATGACGCCATTTCCTTGAGAAGTACTTGCTCCTAATGCTCCATAATTTGATATAATGTACAGTGTATTATTTAACAAATTCCACTCATCTTCAGATATTTCTCTCAGAGGAAAAAACTTTAGAAATGCACTTTTAGGCATTATACCCTTAGTTTCTCTGAGTAAATATTTATCTTTATCTCTTACTTTCCTTTTCTCTCTTGTCCCTATTTTAATCTCACAGATATTTTTCACCTCATCATCATTTTTCACCTCATCATCAATTTCCACCTCATCATCAATTTCCACCTCAAGCTTAAACTTTCTGGCCCAACCCGTACACCCGAATAACTCACATGCATCACAATGATGTTTTCCTTCGCATTTAGAGTTTGTCGGGTCACAAGCCGTTCCACCCAGCCCCCTGACCAAAGCCTCGTACCACCACCTTAAGCTTCCAATGATGCCGGTCTCTCTCAAAGTCGAACATTTCCTTTCAGCATCACCCGTCCACAAAGGCGTCAGCGGTTCAATCTGTACCGTAAATTGTTCCATTTCAGCCTCACCTTCAAGATTTTATTTTATACTGATTGCGAGTTTTTAATTTAACTTGTTAATATTATTAAAATATGAATAACGCAATAGCCGTTTCAACAAGTAGAAATTCCAGTATTGCAAAGTTAGGATGCAAGCTTCGTTGGAAGATTATTATAAGGATTACTATCAATAATGCATAAAACTAAGCTACTATATTAGTACCACACGAATATTCTTATCTTTCTTTTATAGTATAAGGCATAAGACAATTTGCATCAAGAAATATTTAATCCGACGTATCGTTCTTGTATCTCGACTCTTGACTCGCTCTGTTAATTCTATCATCACGCATCGTGTTAGTCAAATGTCATCTGACCATCCTTTTTTTGTTTAGAATACGTCTTGTTTTTCTTATATGGAGTAGCTTTGTAAGACAGATATAATGATACTATATCATTGTAAACAGTTTCTATATATTGAGTCCCATTCTCATCAGCATATATCTTTATTGCGTGGAGATAAGCATCACTATCACTATTTGTTTGATTTACAGTAATAACAACACCAACACCATCATATCGTATAATTCCTATCTCATTAGGTGGTATTGCAGAATGATAAATAAAACACGTGGTAACGGTCTGGACGGCTTTAACGTAATGTCCGTATGAGTACTTTTTGCCCTCTGCTTTCTTTCCAGCAACATACTTTTTTGCTCCATTTTTTTTATAAACGATGAAATACACCAAAAAGATAACTAACAAAATCCAAAAGATGCTGTCTTTCATTATCTAAAATCACTCCTCAACAGCTTAGCTAAAATATTCTCAATCTTAGAAGTGTTCAATTCCTCATAGGTAGGCTAAAAACCCATTTTCGTCGAACATAAACATTGTGTAGTGAGCGTGGTTTCAATTCCTCATAGGTAGGCTAAAAACAAGAGCCAGCCATAATGATCATGTTTGATTTTGATGTTTCAATTCCTCATAGGTAGGCTAAAAACTTCCTTTGCATTTACAACTGAAGAAGAAGTGTATAGTTTCAATTCCTCATAGGTAGGCTAAAAACCAGAATATGCCAGACAATTTGGTATCAATTGAGCTGTTTCAATTCCTCATAGGTAGGCTAAAAACTGGTTTCCTGGAATTGAAATGTTACAGTATATAAGACAGTTTCAATTCCTCATAGGTAGGCTAAAAACGGTGGAAGCTCAGGAAAGGGAGAACGCGCTTAAGCGTTTCAATTCCTCATAGGTAGGCTAAAAACTGGACAAAATAAAACAAAATAAGAGTTTGTTGGAAATGTTTCAATTCCTCATAGGTAGGCTAAAAACCTATCTCCACGGCGATTTTCACAGTGTTATTCACGTCGGTTTCAATTCATCATAGGTAGGCTAAAAACGAGATTTTTGGAGGGGTTTTGGGTTGGACAATGGCGAAGTTTCAATTCCTCATAGGTAGGCTAAAAACGAGGCGGGGCAATCCCAGCCTCCATGATGAAGTCAAGTTTCAATTCCTCATAGGTAGGCTAAAAACCAAGTTAACAATATTGTTGGGTTGAATATGGCCTTGTTTCAATTCCTCATAGGTAGGCTAAAAACTCCCCACGGCAGGGCGGCGGTGGCGCGTGTTATTTCAGTTTCAATTCCTCATAGGTAGGCTAAAAACCTAAAGAAAAGGCTTATGTCTGGTATTACACTGACGTTTCAATTCCTCATAGGTAGGCTAAAAACA
>NZ_JADEVE010000077.1 GCF_016125955.1 Acetomicrobium sp. S15 = DSM 107314
ATACCTTTTGCTCCTTCATCTCCAAAGACTTTCTGTATCTCTTGGGCGCGTTCATCGAAATCAAGACCTTCAAGTGCTGACTCTATTTCTCGAAGCGTGGCTATCATATCGAGCTGACCGTCATCGTTCCTCTGAATTTCAATATATATCTGGTCGATACATATTTGCTCAGAGGAATGGCACTGCGGCGGCTTGGAGCATTGGATGCCGCGGAGGATGCGGTCGAAAATTATCTCGAAGTCAGGCACGGTGACGAGATGGGCGAGCGC
>NZ_JADEVE010000078.1 GCF_016125955.1 Acetomicrobium sp. S15 = DSM 107314
CGCCTGATGAAAGACATAGGCCTAAAAGGGATCATTTGTGGCAGGAAGATAAGGACTACGATCCCTGACGAATCTGCCAATAAACCTGCAGATTTGGTGTGTCGAAACTTCACTGCACTTCGCCCTAACCAATTGTGTGTGGCAGATCTAACGTATGTCGATACGCGCAGTGTGTTTGTATATGCGTCGGCCGCCGGACTTTTTAAGACCCTGTTCAGCGGTATATCCATATCGTAGGTCTTATGTACCTTCCCGTCCTCCCTATTTCTCGATACGAGCCTCATATGTGTCATAAATATATAGTGCCTTATCGTTATGAGACTGAGCAAATTTCTGAGCGGTTCGAGCGCCTCATCGGGATCATACCTCCTCCATCCGGTATA
>NZ_JADEVE010000079.1 GCF_016125955.1 Acetomicrobium sp. S15 = DSM 107314
CGGGGATAATAATCGATCTATGCGTTTCCGAAAAAACATCCCGAAAAGATACGTCCAAAGCGGCTGAAGTGCTCTGGATTTCTTTATCGTGCGTCAGGCTTTCTGGAAGGATCTCAAGTAGGCTGATCTTATCCAGCTCAATCATCTTCGATCCCGCCATAATTTATGTATGTCGTCGGATCCACGTTTGGCAACGAACATGCTCTGCCATCATAGACCTTGCTCTGATATGCACCGATGAAGATCTCCGGTTTTTCTATTCCTCCTGTTTTAAAAGCTGGATGTACGCCACTTCCA
>NZ_JADEVE010000080.1 GCF_016125955.1 Acetomicrobium sp. S15 = DSM 107314
ATATTGCTGACCGCGATACACATATCTTTTCTGCAAGTTGTTCTTGTGTAAGGTGCTTACGCTTGCGTGCTGAGCGTATAACTTCTCCGTATCCCACCTTGTTTACCCCCCTTCAGATGCTAACTGTACTATGAAAATATAACTGCTAAAGTAGTAGCGTAACCTCTACTCATTTTTGAAGGCAAAAGTGTCTTGACAGGAGGGGGTTACTACACACGCTGCGTTTTTTGATCTACACGATGGCGGGTAAGATAGTAAGTCACAGAAGACGAATCGTGCTTAAGCTTTGGGAGAGAGATTACGGAGGAGGGTTGCTCGCAGGAGCGCTTGAAAGGTTAAAAGGACTGCCCGAACCTGAAACCTAACATGCCTCATTTTCTGTGTCTATAGCCCAAGAAAAGGCACGGGCTGCGTTTCCGTGCAGATATTTCTTTGCCCATGAATGATAGAAGTATGACCCCCAAGCTCTGAGAATGCCCAGAGGGCGAAAAAGTATGTCTTTTACGCTTGAGAATGCCCTACTTTCCTTTGTGGAATACGAACCTGCGGATTTGGGATAACCTTTACCGGATCCGGCATTGGAAACAAAAACCATATAGAGCATCAGGGACATGAAAAAATCCGCTGCTGTCCTGGTAATCCTTAAACCCAAAACAGCAGCGGATCAAAACCTGGTGGAGGCGCGGGGAATCGCCTTAGCTAATATAAAGGGCTTTCTGGATCTTGTGCCCGTTTTTGTGCCCATATATCTCATAGGACCGATATTTTGGCGGATAGGTTTATATGCGTCCTATGGCACTCATTAAAACACATAGGGCATTTATGCCTTGAGAGGCAAAACAATTGCATCTGAGAGCATCTACAAAGGTTCGAATAACTGTCCATATTTGTCCTCCTCGGCACTGTTCAAATCTTACACTTCTTGTAGGCAAAATAAAAGTCCAAATATGGAAAAAGCATGAAACATTATTTTACCCTTCCTTTTTTTGCATCTCGGCTTTGAGTTCTGCCAGCCGTCGTTCGACATAATCCTCTGCGCTTTCCTGCTCAAGTGCCTTCTCCACCGGAGTCGTGCCAGTTAAAACCGATGCTTCAAGTGATTTCTTGGAGGGAGAGACTAATTTGCCCTTCCAGAACCATGCATTATTATCTACCAATTTCTTACCAAAAAGACCCGTTATAATAAATCCGAGCAGGGTCCAATATGCTTCCGGCAAATCTACTGCTGGAGCCTTAAGCCCAAAGGCGGCGGCCCAGGGCATAAGAATATAATTATTCAGCAATGAAAGCACTCCTATCCAAATAAGGCTGGGAATCCCCCCAGCCACAAAAAGGCTCTCATGCCGGAACATTGATTGCAAAATGCCCATTCTGGCAATGTTTTCGTCTGCTTGGAGCTTTGCAAGCTCGTATTTCAATTGCTCTTTCTGTTTCGGATCCGGCAGGACCCGATCAATGATTTCGCCGATCGCCGGAATATGTTCAAGTAGAGAAGCCATACTATACGCCTCCTCTTCTGATGAGAGCCCCGATAAGGCCGCCGATAAAACCAGATGTAGCGCTTATGATAGCGATCCAAGTTTTCCAACTGCCCTGTAAAGCCGATACATCGCTCCGAAGATCCTTTAAATCCTTGGAAAGCTCAGAAACAGCCTTCGGTAAATCCTCTCTCCTGGCATTTGCTTGTTCGAGTCCACTAAGACGTTTATCATATTGAATCAATTGCTTTTCATGTAACCTGCAAAGTTCCTGTCGTTCGGTTGTCTGAGTCTCGAGTACCCAAAGACGCTCATTCATGCCCTGAAGTTCCTTCAAAATATCCTGCAGGATATCTTCTGTCGTACGCGCCATCATTGCTCAAGCCCCGCTTTTTCGGCGAGCCGGACAACGCGCTGATGGATCCAGCCTCTCAGAAATTTCTGCTGAGACTCGTTACGGTCCACAAGCCAATCGAACAACTCGGTTCGGTTCATGAGGACATCGACACACAGGTATCGGAGCAGAAAATGTGGCTCGACGTTCGGGTTCTCGTCCGTAAGGCGCTTGTCGATCTCAAGGAGCTCCACCAGGGCGGCAAACGTTTTCGGACCCAATGCACCATCGACGACGAGCGGCGTCCCGACGAGTATCGAGTTCAAGGCTTCCTGAAGAAGTTTCACGGCTCCGCCTGGCCCGTGGTTGATCGCGCAATCGAAGAGAATCAAATCAAGCGGTTCCGGAAGAAGGTCTCCTCGAATTGGATCCCAATAACCCTTTTTATAAATGATTCTGGCATGTTCTGTTTTCAGGGTTTTGATAGTTATGTCCTTTGACACCCACCCTTTCGCTTGAGCGGATCGCAACGTTCCTTCCGTCACACCAAGGTTGGTTTCGCCACCCCTATCGTCAGGGTTGTTACTGTATCCTCCTTCGACATTCAGAACGATTCGAAATACATCCTCAAATCTCATTGATTTCACCGCCCTTTTATTACCACTCTCTCAACTTGTTATCTGATGTTGACTTGACCTCTATGCATTCTAATATTATTTGAAGGTTGAGCCTTTTATGGTACCTATTTTAGTTATTCATTATTTTCTCGCCTAAAAACCATATCACTGCATAACTTAACCCTTAAGTTATAACTATCACAATGTTTTAATAATCCGAAATATGATTGTACACTCGCATTAACTTCAGTGAAGTTGATTCTCCATTGAGCATATGCGCGTTGTAGAGCCTTTAGACGTCGTTTCATCTTTAAGGCTGTTTTTTTACGTAGTTTTTTATGGGTTGCCCATACTCTATAGCCGCAAAAATCAATGCCTTGGTTCACAATGTGAATAGAGGTTTTGTTGTTAAGGCTTAAATGTAATTGATTGTTTATAAATAAATCTATTTTAGTTTTTATATATTGCAGATGTATTTTGTCAGGATGCAAGATAATAATATCATCCATATAGCGAATGTAATATTGTGTCTTCAATTCGTGCTTTGCGTATTGATCAAGCTCGTTAAGATAAAGATTTGCGAACATTTGGCTTGTAAGGTTGCCTATAGGCATTCCTATCTTGCTAAGTCTTTCGTTATTGAAGCAATGATCTCCGAGCGATATACCGAATTTTGTGTTCTCTGATCTAATAATCCTCTCCAAAAGCCACAAGAGGTCTTTGTCAGCAATTATGCGGCTAAGTATTTCCATTAACACATCATGGTCGATCCTATAAAAATATTTGCTGATATCCAGCTTAAGGGCATAAACTCTTTTATGTTTTCTCGATAAATATCGAAGCCAATACTGTAGCCTATCAGTGGCTCTATGGATTCCGTAACCGATCCTGCAAGCATAACTGTCATAGATATAACGCTTATCCAAGAGTGGGTTTAGGACCCTATAGATAGCCCATTGCACCACTCTATCTCTGAAGGGTAGCGCCATAATCAGGCGCATTTTAGGATCATAAACAAAAAATTCCTTATATTTCCCAACCCTATAGGTTTTTTGCATGAGATCCTCTTGGATGCAAATAAGATTTTCTTCCAGATTGTCCGTGAAGGCCATTACTTCATTTCTGAACCTTTTGCATTTGCGAGCATTGACATATGCTCCGAGAAGATTTTCGAAAGCATAGATTTTTGGATATAATTGTTTAAGTTTCTTCATTTCTTTTTCATTCTGCCTTATCATGCTCAAAAATATTGCCGGGCATGACAACTTTCGCTTTATTGGCTACTAACTGCCTACCCGGCATTTCAATTTTTTGCCGCCCTCGTTAACTGGGTCGACATGGAGGAAAGCCCCTTTGTCCCTAAGCTCCGGCCATGAACCCTTGAGTCCATGGTTTCTGGCAATAGGGCGAAGCCACACGGAACCCAATGTTGTTGTTCGAGTTCGAGCGGGAGTTGTTCAAGTTAAGAGCAAACAGACCGGCATTCGAGCCGTTGTTCCAGTTCCCGCCACGGAGCGGAAATCTCCTGAGTTTACGGCCTACCCCCAGAAATCTGTCTGGCCGATTTTAACCAACCACCTATCATTCTTCCAATTTCCGAAGACATTTTCGACCAGTTTTCGTATTTTTTTACGGGCAGAAATTGTAAATCCTTGGCCAGTCGAACATAATAATGCAGGATATTCAGTTGAACATCGGCTACTTGTATAGCTTTTATTTTGTAGTAATGCTTATTAGCTGTTATAATAGCCTCAAGTAGCTTAAACATCGCAAGTTTAGTTTCAGCAGCCAGAGTATGTCTTTCACTTTTAGGATATTGTCGTAAGCAAATATATCCATACTGGATCATGTCATAAGTTTTTTGTAGGATTTTCAATTCGTTGCCCAACGTCCACCTCCGGAAAGAACAAGAAAAAAGAGCTTGACAGGCTTCCGCCCGTCAAGCAGATCTCAATTTCCAGGGCTCAGATTACCCAACAAAAGCCACACGGAACCCAATGTGGTAGGGCGAGCTCGAGCGGGAGTAGTACATGTAAAGAGCAAACAGACCGGCATTCGAGCCGTAGAGCCAGCTCCCGCCACGGAGCGGAAATCGGGATCCATAATTCCGTACCCATAAGGCACCCTTAGGATCCATCGAATATGTGCCATCTGCCAATGTAATAGGCGCGATAGCGGCCTGCAGCATCAGCGATGGTATCGTATAATCAGCTTTTTTGGTCAGATTTTTCCAATTGGTAATATATGTATATCCATAGTTGTTTGAATCATTTCCCACAGGCCCGGCATAAGCAGTTATGGCATCTGAAATTATTGGGTCTCCTATATCTCCACTACTGCTTTCATCGCCTGATGCCGATGAGTTAAATCGAACGTTTGTATCCGGCCAATCTTCTTCAAGCATATTTAAATTGTTATCGGAAGGCATGTAGATTTTCCCATCAACTAATTTCAGGCCCCCTACCCACTCCGAGACATTTCCCACCATATCAGCGATTCCGGCGAATGTGTTATTGTGCCTCCATGCCGCCGGGCCCGATCCTGCCAGGATTCTGGCCTCTCCTGTGGTATTTCCAGGAGTTCTACCATCTTGCCTCCTTCCAGTTTCGTAGGTTGCCTCATGAGACCTTCCATAATTCGTATTCCCACGAGGTTGAAAATTATTCTTGATGCACCACAACGCAATGGCAGCCCACTCCCAATTAGTCATTAAATGCCATCCGCCACCTTTGGCGTTACATGCGGCCTTAGCATTATCATAATTTATGTATGTCGTCGGATCCACGTTTGGCAACGAACATGCTCTGCCATCATAGACCTTGCTCTGATATGCACCGATGAAGATCTCCGGTTTTTCTATTCCTCCTGTTTTAAAAGCTGGATGTACGCCACTTCCATAGACGGGGTCGATATCCTCGAGGTTGAATTTAGGAATTCTCACCATATAGCTCGGGTATCCCATATCATCGTACAATACCGTCACCTGCCCACCCGTAGCAGCTTCGACAGACGACCTCAGAGTATCCTTCGTGAAAATAATAGGCATCTCACACTACCTCCTTTTCGGCTTCTTCATATCTCCATAAAACAAGCTCTACGGCTTCAAGGTCGATCGGGAGTTTTCGTCTTAGAAAAACAGGATTTTCATGTTCATCTATTTCTCCAGAATCGACCATTTCATATCTTGCCGGCGGAATCAAAATAGATGCAACATATCTGTCGCCAAGACCAATAACAAGGTCTTCGCCCCTCGTGCAAATGTCGATTATTACTTGACTGTCTTTTTGCTCTGATTCAAGATCGAGCGCTATGTCGCCAATAAATAGAATCGTTCCATCAATTGTCCATTCGACATGTGGTTCAGGCTGAATCTTTTTTACAATCATATTTTCACCACCCTTATATATAGCGCCCTATAAATTCAGTTTCCTGATAGTCCATCTAATTTCAATGTTATCAGCCATGCCATTTGCGCAGACTTTGAATCCATTTGAAGCTCGTTCATCGGCGTATATGTATCCAAGCTGATATCCACCTCCATCAAAATCAATAACGTCGAGATCGACAGAATAATCGTTGCCCAGCACATTGAAAGGTAGCGCTACATAAACGAAGGGGGCATTCAGAAAGGTTTTTGGAGCATTTGGCTCTATTCTACGAATATCTGTTAGAATTATGTTTTCGAGATAGGGATCAACAGCTTCCGTACTGCCCGCAGGCACAGTTATTCTATATAAGGGAACTCCATTGTCTGGAATGCTGCCACCTAAATCTGTGCAAAACGCTTCCCAGCCTCTTGAGCCCAAACCAAGATATATATAACAAATCTTGTCTAATCCAGAATAGTTACTCGGGATCGCTGCGCCATTCGTTTCTTCGCTTATTGGGACTAACATTCCCCCAACAAAGATAGTTCCTTCCTTAAGATTGATATTTCGAGTCGCAGATGTTGATTTCTCTATTGTGCAACCAGTTATTACACCTTTGTTCGAGATGGTAATTGTCCCCGATTGAAACCGCATAGAAAGGGTCTTTACGAGTTCTCTATTCGCCAATCCACCTAAATCGATAGCCTGAAGCAGGGAGGATATGACAGTATTTTGCATATCAGAACTAATGCCTTCCACTTGCTGCTCCAGATAATTCATCATTTCCGCTAAGGTAGGCTTATCCCCCTTGGCTTCACTGATTTCTGTTTCGCACCCGGACAATCTTGTGTCCACGTTATTGAAATTTGCATCTATCTTGTCATATTTTTCATTCCATGCCGACGGAATAGCTGGGAACTGATCCGGGTGTCTCCCTATAGTGCTATGAGGCAAGGCCATTACTAATCACCTCCATTAGAATCTGATTTTTAACTCTACTTCATATGTTTCATCCACGTCCTTGATTTTTGGGGAAAAGCACCTAAATCCTATAAGGTCTCCGTTAGCGTCCAACAACCCTATCTCCGATATTTGTGCACCGACCAGCTCGTCCCTTTCAAGCCTGCCAATACCCGTAACGCTCATGGAATCTTCTTGCATTATATTGTTGAGTTCCTTTCTCAGCCTTTCGTTATAAAGGCTTTCGCGCGCCGGGTCCATGGCTTTAGGGCTCAAATCAGAATTATGTCCCCCATCACCAAAAGCCATGAATCTAATCCTGGGTAGCGGGCTTTCGTTATACATGTGCCTTGCTATTTTTTCCCTAAACCGGTTTATTACCACGGCCTCAGCCATATCTTCACCTCCTCGCTATAATTGCATAATTTCCATCGTGGCTCTTGGTCCTGCATCACCTACGTTCCAGGAACCATCAATAGAAACATTGTCATATCCGACCAGAATGCCTCCCACCGGCGCAATATACTGACTATTGATTGACAAATTCCCGAAACTTCTGAGCGGATCAAGCCCTACGTACCATGACCCGTTAGCGGTTATCCCAAACGGTGAGGCCCCCACAATCCAGGCACCATCGGCAATCTGGCCATTGATGAGCAGATCGGCCAAGGTTTGTGGAGTCTTTGCGTATTCCCACTCCCATTGCATCCTATGCGTCTCGGTCCATTGTGGCTCTTGTAAATTCGCGGATATATTAAAGCTCACGCTATTTCGCGATACGGCATTAATCATATTTGCATGCCCAACAATCCATGAGCCGTCGACGCGCAGAGGCATCCTGTCGTCTTGGGCCAATGCCATAGGATGCCCAATGATTGCTATATGCGGGATAACAATCAAATGTCCTTGTGCCATACATGGGTATATCGTTTGTATGGGCTTGAAGAATATCAATTCTCCAACATTCCAGGAGCCGTTGACGACTAAATCATCATTTTTATCGATCATGTATGGCTTTGGATCGGGCCCGACAAACCACGAGCCGTCAATCATCAATCTGCACCACGGATAATATTCTTCTGCTTGTATATGCGCATACAAGCTTTCCATGATGAGTTTCGTGAAGACTTGCATGTTAAACTCAGCGGCCAGAACATAAAAATACAATGGCCAGGCTCGAACTGGTTTCATCTCTTCTATTGCCCATCGTATTTGGCTGAGCGATTTGTGGTTTGCCATCTCCGCCAAGTCGAGTTTTATAGAAAAGTTGGCCCAATGTGGAATGTCCGGCAACCCAGCCACGTCAATGCTTCTACTGATAATTCGCGGTGAAATATATGCTACATCCCATGTTCCGTCGGCGAATAGTATCCCAGCATTTATGTAAGCTTGCCTAACTTCATGATATTCGAATAATTCGACGTTTTTGTAGCCCAACGAACTTAATAGACTAAGAATGCCGGTTTTTGTTCCTTTCAATCGATGCCAAGCCACAAAATGAATTATCATATTCCGCTTCGTTTCGTCATCCCAATCTGAGTCATATAAGTCTACGTGAAACTGCCATGCGAGCAGATCCAATACATTACCCGTTAATATATCAATTTCGGGGATAATAATCGATCTATGCGTTTCCGAAAAAACATCCCGAAAAGATACGTCCAAAGCGGCTGAAGTGCTCTGGATTTCTTTATCGTGCGTCAGGCTTTCTGGAAGGATCTCAAGTAGGCTGATCTTATCCAGCTCAGTCATCTTCGATCCCGCCATAATTTATGATTATCGCTAATTCTTTGGCGACCTGGTAAGGATTAAGTGTTTTGAATTGCGGCTGTATAATTTCGACCCTTTTTGCGCCTGCACCAATTACACGTCGGACCAATTCAGAGGGATTAATATCCCTCCCGAGTTTTGTTTTTTGCCATAATATAAACTCCTGTATGGCTTGATTGACAGCATCTACTATCATCGCTGAAATCGTGGCGTCGCTTTTTTTTACAAAAAATGTGAGATTGATAGTATATGGGATTTGTTCTGGAGCATGTATATGCACATAGTCAGTTAGAGGTCGCTTGTCATCGGCAGAACAGCTCTCATCGATCAGCGATAATATTTCCTGACTTGGTAATTCTCCATCTTGCATTAACGCGCAGATGTTAACTTGACCAGGTACCGGCGAATAGACCTTAACGTCACTGATGTCCTGATGTGCAGCTAAAGCCCAGTATTCATACGCTTTATATGGTCCCGCCGTCGAAAACGTTTCGGGAGCCAATCTTATACGATTTCTTAAAGATTCATCCTCTTCTTGTTCTTTCCCTCCCATAGTTTCTGCAATATTCACAACTGATTCGATATAAGGGATAGGATCGACCAGTTTTTTAATTTGCCCGGGGATATATCCATTGCCGACTGAACCTACTTCCATACATTCTGCCATAACATCAATTGATATATTGCCAGCCAAAACAATCGCAGGTGCTGATGTTGCGAAAAAGAGCGTTCCATTAGGTGTTGCTCGGGTTCCTTGCGGAATAACCACCTCTCTTTCTTGCGGAGCAGACAATGTAAATCTAAGCGTTGTCTTTGCGGCTGAAGCCTCAAGCCGATAGACTCCTAACAGGATTCCAAGATGATCCAAATAGTCACCAGACGAATAAGCCAGCAGATTCTGCTTCGCCGCGAAATCGATCAATACCCGCTGCTGGGTAATAATTGCCGCAACCGATTCAAGGAATAGGCGGACTGGATCTCCGGCTGCCAGGCTTCGTCCGGATAGCGATTCATATTTGGCGATAACCTCCGCTTCAACAATCCGTGTGTCTGTCTCGCAAAACGAAATTTCCGGAAGTTTCGTGATATCACTCATCGATCCTCACCCTTATCGACGGAATGAGCCGTCCGTCTCCGTCTTCTGTGAATGTTACTTTCACCACCTTTACACGTGGCTCATATTGATTCAGAGCCGCCACAATCTCGCCAGTCAGTTTGGCACGCGCCACGGGAGTCGGCTGGTCAATGAGCGTGCCGTCAATGCCAAATTCTCTATCAAGCGGCACCGATCCCCGGATGGTCGTTAGTATCGTCCTTACGTTCTGTAACACTTCGTCCACAACGGATTTAGGCTGGAACGAAATTGCCTGGATATCAGCTCGAACTAATTGTTCCATCGATATACTCCTTTGCCGTGATAGCGATATCAGCAACCAGCAGATTTCCGAGGTTGTCAATGCGACTCCATGTTTCCTCCAGGGCCATTACAACAAAATTCCCCAAAGGTGCGCCGGCCAGAATCAATGTTTCGACAGCTCCGGAATCTCGCAATTCCCGCAGCTTTTGTATCTCCTGCCGTGGATTAACACCCAATGCTACATTGAATCTCATAGAAAACTTGACGGTATCCAGTCCTGGCCCAAGAAATTCCAGAAGATCCTTTTCCCCTATCCGGCTATGCTCGCCATATTTCGCTTCCCCAGATCTGACGAAATCGAAAAATGTTCGCACCTTATCTGACGAGGTCTCGAATACTACAGGCCCAAGGGTTCCTATCATGCGATCACTCCCCTACAAAAACATCAGGACTCCCAGTCGCGATAAAAGAGCCGCATGCCACTGGCGCCCCGATATATCCCACCTCCAAATTGTTCACAAACACTGTAGGCCACCCTTCCGCCAGGACCGAACCATGAGTTTCCGGAATATCAGGACAAGTGTGAGGTCCCCAGGCGTCACTCTGACGATGCACTGGAATATCATTGACAAATACATTCAGAGATCCTTCAATCGAGGGGCGCGGCGGCCAGCAGCCGTGACCCGTGCATATATCTCCCAGTCGTGCAACTGCCGGCATTATGCCCACCTGCCTATTCGAATATATTGTTAAGATGAGAAGGGATCGGTGCGTCCGACGGATTAATATGGATATTTTTGGCTGCTTTGATCAGAATATCGCCTTCTCGAAAAACAATTCGCGACCCGAACGAATCAACTATGACGAGCTCATGAGTCGCTCTGTTGATTTCAATCGCGGCCCCACCGGGAATGGACAGGTGCCAGATATTGCTATCCGCAATGGGAACGGCGTCCGGCCCGCTGTATATCGCGCCCAAAATGACCCCCTTTTCCAAGCCGTTATCCAAGAAGGCGCAAACTACATGCTCTCCAATGTCCAGCATGTGATATGCCTTGTTCTTGAGTGTTGCCGGAAAGAGTATAGGAAGGTTATATGAGACAAGGTTATCCAGATCATCAAAGATGACACGCGCCGTTCCCTTTTCGGCGTCTATACTGCTAACTATTCCAATTCGTATCACCCAAACCCCTCCTAATAGCCAAGGATTCTCCGTATATCGATTGATGTTTCATAACCGGAACCTGAGCTCACCGAATGCACTGCTTTTTCAACATGATAGGTCCCGTCAAATCTTCCGAATCCGGAAACGGTCACGTTTAATCCCGCGGACAATAGAACATTGCCAGCCGTTGTCATGCTGCCGGTTACTTCGTGGCGATTCGCTTTACGGAGCTCTTTTCTGGCCAGGGATTCCGCATTAGCAAGAGATTCTACTCGCCGGCGGATCTGCAGTTCCTGTCCCACTTCTGGTTCCGGATCTGGCACGTGAGTGTAAGATAGGAGTTCTTTCTTTTCCGCATCGTGATACTTGACAGTACAGGACTTATAAATATCAGCCGACTTGCTCGAGAATGAGTACCGGCTTATATCGCCTTTTTTAATCGTCGCCACAGGAGGCATAGCTTCATATTTTTCGGCATCAAAAATGACCAGCCTGCCATTGGATAGTTTCAACGACAATCCGGCATCATCGCAAAGATTCCTCAAAAATGCCAAGTCCGTCTGCTCTCGTTGATCTCGACGAGAATATTGAGGATCTTCATCGACGTCATAGAACAATTCCACACCCGCGATTCCGGCAATCTCACTGGCGATCTTAGAAAGCGAAATATCCTCCCAGGCTTTGGTCTTCCTTTCCCGCCTGAGAGATGTCTTCACCAGCTCCGGCACTCCCTTAAGCGTCACTGTGTCAGGAGATCCGGAAGCGTCTATCTCGTCAATCGAAAAGGTTCCACAAGGAAGGCGGCTCAAGGAGCCTTCCCATTCCTTCGTTTCGATCGCCGCAACCATTGTTGCTCCTTTTGATGGATACCAATCTCTTTTCCATAATCCTTCACGGTCTTGAAATGTCACCTGAAGATCATCAGCCTTATCTTCGGCATGATCCGAAAAAGAAAAGGACAACAAAAAGGGCGCCACATCTGCTGAGATGTCGACGCCCTCATAAATCAGGGTCACCTTTGCCCGCCTTGCTTTCATCTCTATCGCCTCCATGGAGGAGGGGCCGATATCGGTTCTATATCTATATCTGGAATGACCAATGAGATCCCTGCAGGGAATACCAGGATGTGACGATATGATGGGTTGGCTGCGATAAGTATATGCATCATTTTTTCAGTACCCCAGACCCTTTTAGCGACGTTATCCCACATGTCACCCTGGATCGTTGTTATTAATTTACTCAAGCGCCAGCCTCCTTTCCTGGTTTAGAGCTTGCTGGAGCTTGGCCATGAATGCATCCAGATCATCCTTCAGCGTTTTATCTATTACAACTGCCATCTCTTGGGGATTCCCAGAGGTGGTCACCTGAATCGTAGGAGAATAACTGACTCGAATTTCATTCCTATTTGTGGCCGACATCGAATTTGTGAGAAAGCCTTCGCGCGCCAGATCCAGAATGCCGAGATCTTGCCCGGCGGCGGCCCACAATTCACGCCCAAGCTTATCATTAGGAGATGTGACGGGGATTAGATATTCTTTTCCTGCCTCTCCAAAAATTCCTAAAGTAGGGTTTGATACCACGCCTCCACGTGCAAAACGCCCGTGTTTGCTCGGTTTTGTGCCGCTCTGATATCTTGGGGAACCATTGACCTTTTCTACATCAGAATTCCCTGTGATCACATTCTTTATGCCTTGCCAAATCCCCTTGATCTTATCAGGGAATCCGGCTATTTTGTCGAGAGCACCCTTGAATGGACCCCAGATGATCTCTCCTACGCCTGCGAGGGCATTAGCTATCATCTCTGGAATTCCACCGAACCAGCCCACGACACTGGAGGCCTTCTCCTTGATCCAATCCCAGGCTCCTGCGATCCGAACCGACACGACATCCCATTTTTTATATAGAACGACTCCTATGACTATGAGAGCTGCAATGCTTGCGATTACCAATCCTATCGGGTTTGCCGACATGGCTGCGTTAAATGCCCATTGGGCCGCAGCCGCAATCTTTTGGGCCGCAGCCATTGCCAATGTTTTAGCCCTCAATAGGCCTATGGCTATAGCATGCTTTGTGACATTAAACATGCCGACAACTTTATTCCATAACATTTGTGCCCTTGTCACTGCTTTGGCCGCTGCCGTACCTTCGAGCTGAGCTGCCACGAGGGCTTTTTGGCCGCCGGTAGCAAGCAATAAGGCTGCCCGTAAGTTATAGAAAATCCCAGTCGCCGCCAGAAATCCACCCTTCACAAAGGTCCATCCATACCCAAGGCCGATCATGCCGACTTTCATAAGAGCCAGAGCCGAAACAGCTCCGACGATGACTTTCGTTATCTTCGGAAAGCGTTCTGTCAAGTCTGCGATGGCAGAAACACCTTTCGCTACGGATCCGGCTACACTTGCGATTCCAGGCAAAAGGACCCGCCCCAGACTGGACGCCAGAACTACTACGGATCCTTGCAAGGCATCGAGCTGGGCCTTCGCGCTTTTGAGGAACTTCTTGACTTCTTCATCCACGAGTCCGCGAGAGCCTTCCGAAACATCATTAAGGGCCCCGGGCAGTTCATTCAATTTGTTAAGCAGCGGAACGATACCTTTTGCTCCTTCATCTCCAAAGACTTTCTGTATCTCTTGGGCGCGTTCATCGAAATCAAGACCTTCAAGTGCTGACTCTATTTCTCGAAGCGTGGCTATCATATCGAGCTGACCGTCATCGTTCCTCTGAATTTCGATTCCCCAGGCTTCCTGAGCTTTCGACATTTGTCTTAATACCGCATTCAGGGCGGTACCGGCCTGACTACCCTGGAGGCCTGCGCTATTTAGTTGCCCCAAGAGCATGACACCCTGTTCGAGGTTTACGTTATAGTTCGCCATACCAGCGGCGCCTTCCTTGAGCGACTCGCCCAGCTGGCCAAAATCCCTGATCTGGTATTTGAACTGGACCTTCGTCAGAAGATCCCCCAGGCGACTCATCTTTTCTTGAGTGTTTCCGCTTAACTGATTCCCCAAGTTGTTGTATGTCGTTGCTATGACCTCGCCAACCTGTTCAGGAACACCGGCCGTTACCTTCGCAACCTTCGCAACCACTAACGCAGCAGTCCGTGCCGCTTCAGCATCGAGACCTGCACTGTTGAGCGCATATTGGATGTTATATCCTTCTTCAAGCCCGGTCAGCCCAGATTTTGCCATTTGTTCGGCCACCGATCGGGCTTCTTTCATTGCTTTTTCTTTGTCATCTGCGTTAATGACCGTTGACAGCTTGATTTCTGCCTCTTGTGTTTTCATAGCAGCATAGACAGGTGCCGCGAGGGTACCCACAAGCGCCGCAGCTCCCAGCATCCTGCTGCGGTATGCCTGTCGCTGTTGCAGGTTTGCTGCTTGCGCCGCTTGATTTGCCTGTATCTTTCCGCTCAACACCTGAGCTCTCGCGATCCTTTTATCAAGCTCCTCTTGGGCTTTCGCAAAATTTCGCGTCGAAACACCGGCCTTACGAAGCTCTGCAGATAATTCTTTCAATTCCGACCTCTGTGAATACAATTTGTTTTCAAGCTGGTTGACTTGCTTTTGCGCGGCTCCAAAGGCTTGCTGCATAGCCTTCGTGGGCTTATCTGTCGATTTCATCTGCGTGCCCAGACGCCGCACTTCTTCGCGCGCAGCTGCCAAAGATGTCTTTGTCCCCTCGATATCTCCCTGTAACCTCTTAAAGGCTGTAATATCGCTTTTTATCTTTCCGAGTCCTGATATCTGTTTATCCAATTGATGAAGGTTGGACGACGCATTGAGGATTGACTTACTGAAACCAGGTTGCAATTTCCCGCCAATTTCAAATGCTATCTGAAAGATCTTACCTGCCACGCCGTCCACCTCCTTTCTCGAGTTCCTTTACCCATTCGACCAATTCCTCCAGGGGTATTTGCATCCAGTAATTCACAGGAGCCCCGAAGATCTGGTAAAATGCGACCGCCGCTGAGCGAAGTATCTGGGCGGTCGCTCCTCCGCAACCTATTCTTCGAAAAAAAGCTTCAATCTCCCAACGAGTTCGATAGAATCTTTCATGCTCATGTTTTCCACCACTTCATACGGGATTCCGGCAGCTATCGAGCCCAAAATCTGCCAATAGGTCACAGACAGAATCGCATTCTGCACGTTATTGTGATCAGGAACTTTAAGCCTGAACAAGCGCTCAGCCTTCGTTACCGCGGCTCCAGTCAGTCTATCGAAATTAAGAACCAACTGATCATACACGACCCCTTCATATTCCACCGATTTCGTTAGTTTCATATGTTCAAGATCTGCCTCTTCGGGCTGTGGATCATTTATTTTACTCTCGGGCACATTTGTAGACTTAAGATCTTTCACCTGCTCCTGATCTTTCTGGGTTTCTTGTTTCTCGCTCAAGATGTCGCCTCCTAAACCAGTCCGAGGTCTCTGCGAACTGACGCCAGGTAGTCCTCTCCGTTAACCCTGGCAATGAAGTTGAACGGATCTATTTCGACAGACTCCTTGTCATCAAACCATACTTTAATGTAATTGATGCTGAACTCGTTCGCCACATCGCCTGATTTTGCAACATCGAGTTTCCCGAGATTGGTGGTTTTTGGTACGGCCTTCACAACCACTTTGAGCGACTTTGTATTATATTCCCCGGTGCCGGCATCATAGAATTGGATAGAACCCCTGAGGTCAAGATGATGGGCTTTGGGAGCCGCGAGTTGCGTAACGGGTCCAGTAACTGTCCGCCAGTTGAGACCTAAGGTCATTGGAGAGTAATGTCCCAATGCCGGACTATCTATTTCGCCAGCAATTCCTGCACCCCTGACAGTGTCGGTCAAGCCCTCGAGGTTTGGTAGGTCCACGTCTGCCACCCCGAGAAGATCTGTTCCATCCAGATAAACCCGGAAATTTATCAACTTTTCTGGTATGTTATTCATTTATTCTCATCTCCTAAACGAAGAGGCTCTCGAGATTTGATACGTCGAACTCGAGCTCCCATTCGATGTCTCGGGCCGGGATAGGCGGGGTCATAAATAAGCGGAATCTGATGATGCCATCCAAAAGATCCGTAACCGGATTATCCTCGGACCTGAATTCGACACGGTTCTTCTCCCCAAC
This sequence comes from Acetomicrobium sp. S15 = DSM 107314, assembly GCF_016125955.1. NCBI lineage: Bacteria > Thermotogati > Synergistota > Synergistia > Synergistales > Acetomicrobiaceae > Acetomicrobium > Acetomicrobium sp. S15 = DSM 107314. The sequence continues at coordinate 16,161 of NZ_JADEVE010000080.1, forward strand.
GAGGATTCCCCTCGCGGCAAGTCCATTGAGATTGATGTTCTCGCTATCCACAATGGTTTGGATTAGCCTGATATTCGTCGGAGCATCGACCTTCTGCCAGTATGTCAATACCAACTGGTTGCCCTTCCAAAAGAACATCCGTTTTACTGGAATGAACGCGTCCTTTGTATCGGTAACGGCTGGATAGCATGCTGTTCTGTTGCCCCAACACCGCCAGCCACCAACGAAATTAAGACCCGTCACGACGCCCTGGCTGTTGAGATAGTTAGCCTGTGACAATGTAAGGTTTACCTCATCGGATTCGTTGAGGCCGGCTATTGTAAGGCCATCGGCCTGAAACCCCTGATTTGACGGAGAGACGTAGGGTATTCCCTCATGATCTCCGTCAGTATGCATCATCAGTGCGGCCACATGGGTACTCATATGATAGACGGACGATCCCAGCTTGACCTTGGGCCAGCAACAGATAAGGTTCTCCTGCATATAGTTGTTCTGGTTCTTCCAATCTGGAACCTCTGAATATGTTGCCACGGAATCGACAGGAACGTCAGCAAGCGTCATTGCTTTGAATACTCCGTTAATGCCGTCCACCTTGGCGCCCATGATCGCCGCTACTTCGGGAAAGTGACTCCAGCCGGGCGCGAGCAGCGTGCCAGGAATAAGACGCAACGATGGATATACCTGCTCGATCAGTTCTATGCCGCTATATTTCCCGGTTGTGGCATTATAGCCTCCGACGATATCCGATGCCGTCACCATCGATGGCATTAATTTGTCATAAGACACATTGAGATCCCCTTCTACAGGAATCGTGCTGTCCGGCGTGCGTGTTATGACAAGTTTTTCATCATCGCTAAAAGACAGAATATAATCCAAATCCTCTATATAAGTTGCGACATCCACCGCGTCCTTTACAACTACTGTACCGGCGAGAATTCCCTCCGAAGCCAGAACCGCTTTACCATCGGCATCGAGCGACACAGATTCACTCGACACGGATTCCTTATGTTCAGCCGGATCCAGCACATTTATGAACACCACGGGCGCAACGCTGTATAATTGGAAAAACGTGTACATCGCCTCGCACAGCGTGTAGTCCGCCCAATTAGACGAATACCCCAGCGCATTCACCGCGTCCTGTAGCGTATAACACAGGACCAGCGAGTTGGTCTTGCCAACGCCATCCTTGCTCATATGGATGGGCGCGGTCCCAACAACCACCGCCGGCGAGTCGAGCCGGACAGGAGGAATCACCGAGGTAGGGATTTCAGAGAATCGAACCCCGTGAAAATAAGTCATGCACCACTACCCCCTCTCATTTCGATAACCTTCCCGGCCAGTTTGTGGATTAGCGTACTCTTTATCGTGAGGTCCTGCTGTGCTTTTGCCACATCTTTAGGTTCGACGAAAAGGTCCTTCATCCATGGATTTTCTTTCAATATTTTGTCTACCTCCGCCGGGAGGGGTCCCTTGAAAACCCTTCCGCGGTAAAGCCCCGACGCCGGGACGCCTGGGCCCATATAGACTATCTGTTCGGTGCTGCTGTTAATACTTCTTATTTCGGCTGTTCTGGTACTTTTAATTTTGCCCTTCGCCATAAAATCTTGCCTCCTCCCTGGAGAGATTAGGCACCATTACGGGTATTGAAAAATGCGCCGTAAGCTCACCAAACCATTGAGGATATGGCTGATCTTCATATAACCGCCATTCGATCAGCTTGTTCTGTTCTTCCTCCAGCCTGTAGCGTCCCGCCACGGTCTGTCCGGGTGTGGAAGTTAAGGCCAAACGTATTCGCTGCAATACATTGACGCAATCCCGCCAACCATCCGCATCGTTGGCCCATGCGCCCACCAGGATCGACACGGTACAGATCCCCTGGGTCCGTTGATCGAATCCTTCCAATGGCAGGATCCGCACAAAGGGGAATTCCTCGCCTTCCTTCTCGCCGGCGCGCCGTGGTGGCAGCCAGCCTACAATAACATTTGGCACGGCGGGCCCATCCTTGCCTGGCAGTTCGAGATTCGCGAGCGCTTCCAGCAGGAGCTCTTTGAGCGCATCGCATAAAAGCAGCATTATTTGCCCCCCTTCTTCAACATTAAGTCGACCTGGCGTCTCAACTCTTGCATGAGTCGTTCGTCGGAGACTTCTTTAAGTCTCGTGATTGTTTGAGGACGGCCAACCATTTGCGGAATAGAAAGCGAATATAGCTGAGAGAGTTTGGCTTTGCCACGAATAGTAGTTTCATTTGTGCGTTCCACAAGCCCAATATGACCTGATCTAAATCTCGCCAGAAAGGCATGTTTGTATTGCGTAGTAGGTCCCGATCGCTTGATAGTTACTGATATTTTTTTGCGATCTTTTACTTTAACCCCAGCCTGTTTAGGAACCGTTCTCGGTGAAATTTTGAATTTAGACATTGCTATGGGTCGACCGCTGACAACAATCGATGCCTGGAGCCTATGCTGGCTTGCCTTCTTCTCCTCGATATGCTGACGAACTTCGTATGTCTTTACATGATATTCCCCAGTCGTTTGACGAACTGCCTCGGCCTTTACGCCTTGCACCGCTTTATTTATCGCCCGAGATAGCACCATATCGATATTCCCATTGACGGATGCCAGAATCCCCTGCGCTCGCTTTATATCTTCGTAATGGGACGAGGAAGACCACAGTACGACATCTCCTTTTCCTGACCTGGGGCCCGTCATGATTCGTTCGCCTCCAAGGTGACCTCGAGCAATCCCTCTCCCTGTAAACATTCGGCTACGGTCCAATCGTGTCCATCAACAATTAGACGGTCCCCATATTCTGGCCGAAATCCAAGATCCTCAAGTTTGCAGATCAACACTGTCCCCGCATGCCAAACCCCCTCGGCATAGTCGATGCTGTTTCTTCGTCCCGCGCGCTCTTTATAAAGGTCCTCGTCAAGCACCGCCAAAATCTCTTTGCCTTCTACCTCTATGGCTTCCCCGAATAGGTTCAGAAGAGCTTGGTCAATAAGAGCCATAGACTCTGCGAAATCGCCTGTCCAGCTCATTTATTGCGCCCCCTGCGCTCCTCCAGTTTGGACATCAATTTCTCTATCGTCCAGCCATCGCTCGGTCTGCCGCCGAGAGCTCGATATTCGTCTTCCAAGACTTCTCTTTTGCTTTTCGATTCTTCCTGATTGTTGACTTTTCTTTTCTCGTCGACGTCCATCGGCGTTTCGTCTATGATTTCTTCGACATTTACCTCTTTGGCATCCTTAAAGCCGACAAATTCTCCCTCGGATTCTGAAAAAACAAGCTCGGCTGCTCCTTTTTCGAGTAGCCGAGACGCTATTTTTTCATCTATTCCCGTAATAAGATCTCCGGGAAGGAAGCGGACGCCGTTCGCCTTAACCCTGCTCAGCGCCCTGATTTCCATGGATGATCACCTATGGAAGCACGGTCGCCACGAAAAAGGCATCGATCTGCACAGGGACAGGCAACGGCCTGGAAGATAGCTGCAGGAACCTGGCGCTCGGTTTCTTCTGCACCCATGTACGGGGCACCCTCGGAAGGTCTATAGCGCCGATTTCTACATCCAAAACAGCTCCGTAAAGCATATCGGTCCTGGCTTGAGTGGATCCTATCAAGACCTTATTAGTTGGGACCATGGGCTGTTCCACGCCATTATCATCCAGATACCATTCATCATAGGAAAAGAGGTCTAAACCGACGTCTTTCAAATATCCAAGATAGGTCACGCCTCCAGGCATTTGAGTTGGATCTATGACACCAAGATCAACCCGTCTCGTGGATAAGTCTTCTTTCACTATTGGGTGGCCAAGGAAGGCATCTACAACATCCGAACCGAGGATCAGCGTGTCAGGATTGACGCCGCTCGATTTCAGGATTTCGCGACGCCATCCACGAAGATCCTTCAGTGGATCCGAGTTACTCTTGTCACTCCAAATACTCGTGCCTTCAAGGATTTCAGTATTGGTCAAGCCGAAATTCACCGATTGATCGACACCTTCGCCAGTCATCCTAATTGAACCCGTGAACAGAGCCTGAGCGACCATCCATTCTTCCCTGCGCGTGATCATCTCATCGAGTTCTGCCATATCTCTTCCCATTTGTTCGGCCGCTCGCTCTTCCGGACTCTGCCGTTCATACAGGTTGGATCCGGGAGCTCGTTTCAATAGATCCTCAGCGGTCGTGATCATATCCGGAGCCACCAGCACCGGTTTGTACGTTTCGGTCTTATAGCCGAGCCGCTCAACAGTCTTTCCGCCGATGACGGGGGAGACAAAGGGCGCCATCCTGCGCTTTCCCTTAATAATGTCGATATCGACATATTCCGTATCGAATGTCCGCATATTGGAGAAAAAGCGCTCCTTTAGGAAGGTTCTGGCTGGCTTCATTTCCTCCAGCATCTGAAGCATCGTGCGAGTTTCAAAAAGATCGATAGCCATGTTTTAATCCTCCTTATGCAGATACGGCGGTCTTGAAGAATATACCCTTTGCCCGGGCGGCGGCCTTATGCATTGCAGCCGTGTCGGTACCGCCGAACACCAGTTCGGATTCGTTAAACTCACCGGTTAGATATACCGCCGCCTTTTGGGTCTCTGCTGAACTCTCTATATCCTCAGCGAGGATACATTCCACCACTCCACTGCCGTCGGTATTCGCACTGTTGACGAGCACATAAGCTCCAGAGCCCGCCATTACCGGGACGGTAAATGAATCACCAATGGCCGAATCAGTAGCCGTAGCGTTTCCTATAGTGAATTTAATATGGCCATTGGAATACTCCGTGCCCTGTATGGCATCTTCAAGTCTTGAGCCATCAGGAGCATAGACCGCAAAAGTCGCATCGTTGGCACCAGCACTGCTCGGAGCCACGATGCAAACCATCCTATAATCGCCGATCTGGGCATTGGATTTGATCTCTACTCCGGAAATCTCGGCATCTCCATCGTTAGTCCCAGATGCTGGAGTTCCAAGCGTTTTTGTGATTTTTCCGAGCACAGACCCTCTCTCCAGTGACCCGGTACCCGCCGCGATCGTCACGGCATCCGTCACGACAGGGCATACATTGCCGGCAAAAAGATTATCAAAGTTAAAAACCTCAGCCATTATTTATTCCTCCTCCCATTTGCCCCACGGGCAAAAGCGGAAACAATCGCATTTATTTCGCTCTTTTCCAGATTAACCCCTTCCTCTGGATCCGAGACCCTTACGTCAGGTACATCATTGGCGTCAGCCTGGACGTAATCTTGATGTTTTTTCGTCTTTTCGGCCTGGGCCTTCACAATGCGAACGGCAAATTCCTCAGCCGAACATGGTTCCTTGAATTTTGCTTTTTCCCCGAGCTCGCTGTCGGCTATTATTCCCATTTCTTCGATTGCCTTGATCCGTTCCCTTTCCTCGGTTCTACCTGCCTCAAGCACGGCGGCGTATACCTCTGGATGCTTTTCTTTCAGCTCGTCAATTGTCAATGCTTCCGCCTCCTCTATTGCTCCTGACTTAGTTGGTTCTTGTTTTTCGGGCATCTTGAGCACGTCGGCTTTGGCTACTGGCTCCAGTTTTTTGGCGCCCAATGCCTGGAAAAGACGCTCAGGAGCCTTTTTGAACCTGGACAGATCGAACTGTATCTCTTTGCCGATACTCGCCAGAATGGCCATTCCTCCTTCGATCGACGCCGAAATGGGTATGGGATCGACAACTCTGTCCGCGAAACCAAGCTCCACGGCTTCAGCCCCGGTCATCCATGTTTCGGCCTCAAGCATTTCCTGGATCTTTTCTTTCGTCTGACCACTCCTTTCATAAACCGCAATCATAGTTTCCTGAAACTTGTCCAGGACTTCCGCTTGTTCTCTAAATTCGGCGGCATTCCCGCAATAGCACGCAACCGGCGAATGGATCATCATCATCGTATTAACTGGCATGATAATTTCATCACCTGCCATAGCCACAATGGAAGCAGCCGATGCCGCCATTCCGTCCACATAGATCGTCACCGTTGCCGGATGAGACTTCAGAAGGGTATATATCGCCTGGGCCGACATCACATTTCCGCCTGGAGAATTAATCCTGACGTTTATTTTTTGGACATTGCCGATGGCCCTGAGTTCTTCCGCAATGCGTTTCGAGGACACGTCGTAGAGGTCCTCTCCAAAAATCCTAAGATCTCCGATATCTCCATATAAAAGTATTTCAGCCTCGTTCCCATCCGCCGCGGCTCGTACCTCCCAAAATCGCTTATTCGTAATTATTACTCACCTCCTATTGGCTCGGGATTAGCTTCCCATCTCGCCTGGCCTGTTCTTCCGCCACGCGCTGGTGATGGTTACGCTCCCAGTCTGTACCCGTAAGCTCAGCCGCTTCTATTGTCCGCGTGCTAAAGCCTTCTTCTACCCGTATTTTGGCCGCAGTGACTTCCTGCACCGGATTGAGTTGCCCCGGTGATGGGCCACGCCAAATCGCGCTGCAATATGCCTTCCGCACCATTGGATCATCAAAAAAACCGGGGGCATAAAGCCTCCCGGTCGCTACTGCCTCGTCTAACCATGTTTCGTAAATTGGGCGGCAAAAAGATCCCTCGAACCATGCACGCCATGTCTTAAAAAACTTCCAGGCTTCCAAAAGAGCTCCCCTGCTCGCCGAATAACTCGACGTAAAGTGTTTAACGAGGACTTCATATGGGATCCCCAAAGCCGAACCGATCTGTCTACACATGGATGTAACGAAGGAATCGAACGCCGCATTCGGGCGTTTTGGATCTACGATCTCCGGTTTTTCTCCTTGAGACAAGCTGATTACTGTCCCATGACCCAATTCGATCGCATGGCTGTCGTCGTAAATTGGTTCGTCCCCGAAGGGAGGCTCCCCAGGTGCCTGTTGAGTAATGAAAACTGTCAGAAGTCCGCCTACTACGGCAGCCATGAGCTCGGCCTCGGTATATCTATCCAGCTGCTTCAGGTCCTCGATCACCGGAGCAAGGAAAGGAACTCCTCGCCGCTGATCTATCCGCTCCGGATCCATCAAATGCAAAACATTCAATTGGCCGGTTCGCTGCCCATACGCCGGATATCGCACCCATTCTCTGCTTTTTCTGAGAACTTTTGGATTTGTACTCGTTGTATATGGATGCGCCTGACATATCCAATACGCCACCGCAGCGCCCATATCATCGATCTCTACACCGCCTCGGATATCTTTGCCTTGACGATACCCATATGGAGGATCACAGACCCTATCACCGGCCAGCAGGCGAATTCTTAGATTGTAGGGCTGCTCGTTTCTGTTTTTGCGCAAAAGTAGAGCAAAAACATCGCCATCAAGCAAAAACGAATGGAACGCGAGGCGCTGAAGGCCATAGAAATCGCAGTGCTTCGAAGCATCACAATCTGTCGTTTCCGCCCAGAGCGAAAATTCGCGCTCGGCCTGTCTTTCCCATCGCCTCGCCTCTTCGGCCGTCATTTTAAGATACTCGGAATCTATCTGGCTATTGAGCCTCAACCCAGGGCCAATAACATTCGATTTGACAGTCCGTATTGATCCGGTAGCGAGGCCTCCGCCCATGAACAAGTCCCGAGATCGTGTCCTGAGGATTTCCAGATTATCTGTAATATCATGGTCCGGATCTCGACCATGACCCAAAAACCACCCCAACGTGCTCCGCTTTGTTTTCGATGCCCCATGCCTTCCATATCCCGAAGATGCCATTATTTCGAGTTGGCGCAGTTTCAAGCGAGCCTCTGCGCGCTTCATCCCCCATCGAGGGGCTATTGAACTGATCGCCTTATCTAATATCTTCATCGGTCCATGGGAACGACATAGAACGTCCGTCGTCGCCCGCTGCCTCCCTCCAGCCGTTTGACTTCCTGTTCCCAATAATTGATCCTGTCGGCAATATATGGGAGATCGGGCATGGCCAAGCGACGGGATCCCATACTAAACTCCTGTCCCTGCGAAACCTTCAGCTCGGCATCTAACCAGGCCTGCAAATGTTTCTTTGCTTCTTCCAGCGTCACAAGGTCACCCCCTCGCTCAAGATTCTGCGCTTCTTGGTTGGCTGCTTTTTAGCTACACCGGCCAGTCGTTCGAAATTCGGACTCAATATAGCTATCGCCGCAGTGGCATAAACCCTGCAGTCTAAAGGTTCATTCCTGGACTTTTGGGTCCGCTTCACCCATCGCACCTTCCTGGCGCCCTGCGATGTAGTCTCAACCACTCTGCGCTCGGCCGTCAACCCATCAAAGTATTTCTCATCATATCCGGTCTCTTCTGAGGCCGGCCAATGGCAATAATCCGGGCCCGGTTCCTCCACTTTCAGCCGCGCAATCAACAGCGCCTTGATCTGATCGACGCCCAGAGTGAAGAGTAGTGCCTTCTCCCTGCCGGCGCGCGATGGTTTCGAAACCTGGGGAACTCCGGCACCGCCTCGGCCTTTAACTGCATAGACCCTACGATCTTCCCTGAGGCGTGTAAATCGATATACCTGAGATGTGGCATGGCCTCCGGAGTCTATGCATACACAGGCCACACTCAACATCTGCCCATCGGCTCGAATCCATTGTTGCTTCAAAAGATCGTCCAACTGGCTCCAGACATGCATATCTCTGGCTGGATTGCCCACAAAAACCCTATAGGCAATACCCCAGCTCTCATATCCGATGCCCCAACCTACTACCTCCACTTCCAGTCTGTCATCCTGTATGTCGACACCGGCCGTCAGAACGAGGACGCCAAGTGGTGGCATCTTGTATTCCTCTTTGTGTTGTTCGAGCGTTTCTAATTCAATCGACGAGTCGATAGCATCCCAAGTCCGTGCTAAACGCGTATTGTAAAATACCTGGAGCGCCTGGATACCACCGCTTTCCTTGGCTTCAATATATTCTTCGACGAGCTCTGGCCAGGAGATCCAGGGAGATATCAAACCGGTGAGATGAAACGAACGATGTTTCCGTCGCTCCGGATGATCCGCTATCCAGCGTCCATTCTGACGCTTCCAGTGTTGTTCCTCGGATTCCTTCCCGCAATGGGGACAACGCATGACGGGATTCTCTTCGCGTCCCTGCCAGATAAGTAATTCCCACCTTGGATTGACGTCCTTCCCGCATTTTGGGCATGGCCAATACCAGCGTTCCATGGTCCCCTTCTTCCATTCGCTGTCTATCGGGGATAGGTCCGTAATAGTGGGAGTGGATGTTTGGATAACCAAAGAATTCCAATATGTAGTGACGCGCTTTTCCGCCAGTTTCCTTGGATCTCCTTCAGTGCCGGCACTTGCCGGATAACCGTCGATTTCGTCCATCAAAAGCGCTCTAACCGGCCTCGAGGCCAGCTTCTTCGGGCTGTTCGCTCCAACGATGGCTACATATCCGCCCGGGAATTTCTTGGAGAGAATCGTATTGTCTGAACTCCTGGACTTGACATCCCGGATCTTTTCCCTCAAAACCGGCGTATCCTGTATCGTAGGTGCCAGGCGCTCTTTTGAGAACGACTCGCCCAGGTCTTCCGATGGCCATACCCATAGAATGGAACATGGATCGACATCGACAAGATACCCAAATATATTCAGCTCGATTTCCGTCTTTCCTGTTTGCGCTGCGGCCATAACGGTAACCCGCCTGACCCTTGAATCAGTGACGCAATCCATAATTCCCCGCTGATAGGGAGCACGGTCAGTCTTCCAGCGCCCTGGCTCAGATGCATATTCTCTCGATAGCCGTCGGAATTTATCAGCCCACTGCGATACCGTCAGGTTCGGAGGTGGAGCTATCATCTTCGAGATCGTCCTGCAGAGCCTTTTCAACGAGATCGTCCGTATTGACTGCTGCAAGCTCTCCAAGGGCATCTCTCACCTCCTCCATGACAAGTGCCTGAATTTCCGCTGGATCATCAATGTGCGCCAGGGTTGAGGCCAACTTGTTCGGCATTCCGAGCATTCGGCTTCGAAAGATCGTGATGAGATCTCCCCAAATCTGCATAACTGTTTCGATTTTTGCCGTCTCTCCCTTGAGGATCTCCACGGCGATCTCGGCCTTATCAGCCTTGGCCCTCGTAAGCCGCAAAGTCTCAATATCGATGTCGTCCTGGTTACTCCTGGAATTATTACGGAGATATTCGTGATATGACCTGAGCGCTTCGAGAAAGGAATATCTTTCGCCATCTGCATCTTTGACGAATACACCACGGCTGGCGAGTTTTTGCACCCATCTGGCCGTTATTTCAAGAATCTCTCCCAACTCCGCCGCAGAAACCTTTGCCTTTTTGATGAATTCTACCGGCGAATTTGGCAGAACTGCTGTAATCGGCACTTCCTGAGCTCGTTCATATTCGAAATAGGCTCTGGCGCAGATCCCGAGATCGTAAACGCCACGGCTTATCCTTTTGAAAATCCCCTTCCTGGTGAGCTTCTGTACCGTCCTCGGCGTGATACCCAATAGCCTTGCCAAATCCTGCGTAGTGCCCTCGAAAGTATCATCTTTTTTCATTCCAATTCCCCTTCAAAGACATGAAACCGAGCTGTTAAAAAAGTTCACAAAAACGAACGTCACTGCGAAGCGAACAGGGTCGAAGGGTGTTCGCAGCTGGGGACCAAAAGCGAGTCCCTTCGGGCCCCACCCTGGAGGCACCGGGAGGACCCGCGAAAATCCCGCTAAGTCCCTTGTTGCAACGGTTTCCGCAATTTTCCAGGCCATTTTTTACTTAGTAAACATAAAGAACAATGTGTTGCCTAAAATTAAAGTGCTGAAAACCCGCTACACCACTGGACTTTTAAGGGTTACAACCGAAATCCAAACTACCTAAAATCAGTAGAAAAAGCGAAAGCGAACGCGGACCCAAAATCGGCCTTTTTAGAGGTCAAAATTAGGCCTGTTTTTGTGACGTAAGAAGGGGTTTTTGGAAGACCCCCGTGTCTTTCGCTCTGACCGGAAATGCCTTTTTTGTTCTGTATGTAACTGTTTGATATGCCGCAGCGTGATCATCCTGGGTAATGCCGATATACCGAAGGGTGATCTCCGGAGTGCTATGCCCGAAAATCTTTTGCAGAACGGCAATGTCTCTCGTTTTACGGTAGAAGTGATATCCGAAAGTCTTTCGCATGGTATGGGTTCCGACCCGCTCCTCGATTCCGCATGCCTCCGCGGCCATTCGCAGGATTTCCCATATCCTTATACGGCCCAGTGCCCTCGTCTCGCCGTTTTCGCCCAGCCTCCGAGAAGGAAACAGCGGTTCCGACAAATCCCATTGCGATATGGGCGAAAGCTGAGATTTGATTACATATTCGAGTTCTGTCCCCTTGATTCGTATGATTCGCTTCCTGTTCGTAATCGTCCTTGCCTTGCCTTTTTTGCGCGTTTTCTGTTCAAGTATCCATATTTCCTTTCTCCACCTGCGCGCTCCGGACTTAAACTCCTCGATAATGTCACCGAACGTCAGCCGACGAAGATCCGAAACGCGAAGACCGGTGTGGATTCCAAACTCGAATAGCAGATAATATACGGGATTCCACCGCCCCAGATACTCCGCAACCGAGACGACATCAGCCCGATTCCTGATCGGCTCGACATATTCCATTGGCAACACCTCTATCAGGCAAGGAGACTAACGACAGGATGGAAGAGCAAAAAATAAAGACCCCCTGCCAAAGCCGGGGATCTTTGAACATTCCGCCACAATACAAGTTTACTCGCAAATCCAATATTAACAACCCCCTTAAGGGTACCATTAAGGGTACCATTAAGGCTATCGTTAAGGGTACCATTAAGACTCTCGTTAAGGGTACCATTAAGACCGTCATCAAAAATTAGCCTACTAATACTCGCCCAACTTCCAGCCGGCCACAGGAGCTAATACCGCAGCTCTGGCAATTGCCCGCGGAACTTCCTGTCTTCGCCGTCGTATAGTGCTTTCGCTCACATTGTGCTTGATCGATAGATTCCGCATTTGCGATTCCTGGAGCCTTGAATGCCCGCGCATCGAATCTATCCAAACCACATGATCGACGAATATCGCCCAGCTTTGCGGGAAGGATTTACGATATTCCTTCGCTGCGGTGACAATTCGCTCCCAACCTCCTGCATAATCAAGGATTTCGTCTATCTTGTCGGCCTTGAAAATCAACGACTCCTGTGGTGCATGGCCTAACGGAGTTAAATCCACTCTCTCGTTTTCTTTTGATTGATCCTGAAATGGCGCTATTATATCAGCCAACTCACTTGATGATGGAGGAGGCACCTCTCCAGAAAGAATTCGCAGGCCCTGAGGATGATAGATAACGACGAATTCGATAATATCCGCAACCTGTCGTATCCTGTTCATGCCTTTATCCCTCACCATCACATGACTTGCCTAAGGCGCCAATCAGGCCCCGTCATGGTAATCCACCTGCAGAGTTCCGCGAGGCGCGAAACTATCCGCCGGCCCATCAGCCCACCATAATGACTCGATATTTCATCAGGGTCAGTTAAATTCGTCGTCACGAATGTCAGCTTCCTGTTTCTCATACGCTGGTCCAGAACTTGAAAAACCCGCTCAGCAACCCATTCATACTTCGTCGATTCAGCCCCGAGATCATCAAGGATCGCCACATCTGCTGCTATTACAACCTCCGCCGGGTCCAATCCGGTTTTGGTCGCAAACCATTTTCTGGAGGCATCTATCAGGTCCGGCAGGCTCACGAAGACTGTATAGCATCCTGCTTCCAGCGCAACTCTCGCGAGGGCCACCTCCAGGTGGCTCTTCCCAACCCCAGGAGGGCCCATAAGCATTAGCCCCTTGAGCGGTAGATTGCCATTCAGGATCCTTTGCCCTATTTCGATCGCGGCTTGGCGGGCCACCTCGGTCCCCTCCGTCTTCTCGAAGCCGTTGATCGTCTTGTCGCTCAGGTTCTCCGGAAGCCTCGCAGCTTTCAGCGCCGCTTTCATTCTCCGTTCGGCATTTGCCGATCTCGCTCTCTTGCACGGCCTGTACGTGAGATATATCCTTCCGCCCGAGGCAGTCGCCACAGGCTGCATCCCTTTGAGCTGACACGCTGCCAGTCCTTTGCATTCCTGACAATATTTCATTTCCCTGTCCAGTCTTATCAGTGCAAACGCATCCGATTCCGAGGGCGCTTTCACCATCTCCGCCGCTTTGGCCATATACGCTGCCAGATCCTGCTTGAGCAGCGATTCTCTTCTGCTGTTCCCACCATTCCCGGTATTGGTCGGGAAGTCGTTCTTTGTCTCGTTTATCGCTATTCCCTCCGGCATCCCTGCACCCTCCTCTCGTCGAAGTTTTCTGGTATTGCAGGCTGTTCAGCAGATATCCCGCCGTCAGTTCGGTCAATGGACGCCCTTTTCGCTTGAAACGCTCCTCCGCCGTAAGGAGTTCTTTTTGCACTCTCGCAGGCGTGTGGAGCTTTTCCAGTTTTCGGAAAGCCATAACCTCATCCCACGAAAGACCGCTCCTGGAGGTCTTGAACAACAGAAGCTCCGCCGTGGGCCTCATGATTTCTGGAACACTTTTAGCATCGTAAGGGGATGTCTCCTCATGGTTAGGTTTCTGTTGTGTTTCAGGCTCGGCCTTTTGGGCGCCGGAAGTGTTAGCTTCCCCCGAAGGGGTAGTATTTATATCTCGTTCATTGGTTATAGTTCTATGGCTATAGTTCTGTGTGTCTGTGTGGCACACCGGGTGTGTCTGTGTGGCACACCCCCCGTGTCCCTGTGACACACCCCCCTTAAGGATATATATTGAGGTTTGCCCTTTCTCGCCACGATATTGATGTTGAATGTATCCTTTATCCTCGAGGGTCCTGAGTGACCGGTGAACGGTCCTATACGAACAACCGGCCCGTTTCATAAGAGCCTTAACCGATGGGTAACAGGTGCGCCCCCTGGTGGACGCGAAAGAACAAAGCGCAGCATAAATAGCCTTGTCATAAACTGAAATAGTCTCATCGGTCATAACGGCAATATCCAGAAAACAAAACCAAAAATCTCGTGAATCTTGGATTTCCACGGTTTCAGACACTGCCTTCACCCCTTTTGTCCCACAGGCGACCATGCTTCACATTGCTTGAAGTGAAAAGGCACTCCGGCCTTTTGGCATTGACCTATCAAAGAGCTTACTCGATCAGGATGCACCTGTCCGGTATCATGACTGGGTTCATTGCCGCACATTACCCAGTCAATAGTCCTAAAATTCGTGATCCAACCAGGGGCGTGATCACCACCGTATCCATCCTTGGCAGGATATTGTCTGGGGTTGAGCCACTCGAAAATATCTATCTCTTCAAACAACGGCTCACAGTACACGAATCGGACCGCAGCGCGAATGTCGAGTAAAATAGGTATCCTGTCATCAGCAGTGCGCTGGTTTTCGATGGTCACGCCCAGCCAAACATTTGGAAAAGCTCGATTGAAAGTATCTGTTTCTGCCTCTAATCGTTCAACGATCCGTTTCATACGTTCCGGCCTTTTCGTTAAAAGCATGAAGGTATGACGTCGACATTCGATGGAATGCATCACTGAAAAAACTGCCTCGAGCCACTGATCAGGCACATCTTCATGAAACAGATCTCCCATACTGCAGACGAGGATCTTTCCCGGCTTATTCCACTTCAATGGCTGATCCAATATATCCTCACGAAACACCAATGCCGGGGGACAACCCGTGATCGGATCCCAGATGGTATCAATCCATTTGATCCTTGAATTGTCAAACATAGCCACTTCCTCCTAAGGATATTATTTACAATCTCTATATGCTTTACCCTCAACCATCACCCAATCGTTTCCTTCCCGATAGGATCCCGGTTTATCTTCATTCATCCAAAAAAACTTCTCTTTATGGCCTGCACGGCACTGATATATAGAAGGTTCATCGCATGGCATAAGGTCATTTATTTCGCAGCCGCAATCTTCACCCGCAAGTCCGTCATAGCCGTGTGTAATCAGCCAGTTTTTGACGATCTCCCGAATAGCCCATCTATTATTCATCGCTGGCCCCCCGTTCATCGGTTAACTCATCGAAGACAACCACGGATTTACAGCAGGATAGAACGAGATGCCTGCCTCCGTCCCACCTGCCTCCGTCCCAAAAGGGTTCGGAGCGCAGCTCTTCGAGATCTTTCGACAATCCGTCCGCATCGAAAAGCGGACACCAATCCCCACATGATTTTTTGAAGGCTTCTGTCCCAGCAAAAGGACACATCTGCTTTCGAAAAACCTTTCCTCGCTGAATCCACAACGAGCCGTCCTTGTCAATCTTGCCTTTCATTGCTGTCCCCCTCCTCGAAAAGAAGCTTCTGGACCCTGAGGCCCCATTCTCTGGCTCTGTCCCTGTATTCGTCCTCGCTCATTCGATCGAACAGAAAACATACATCGCAGTCGGTCATATGCATATAACAAATCTCTTGCCGCATGCTCCAGTGGCTGCACCGGAACCTCCGACCGGCTGAATCAGGATGCTCCTTGCGTTCCATCGGTCGCCTCGCTTCTCAGTTTTGGTCTGTCATCGTTTCCAACCTTTCGCATCGAGTACGCCAGAAGCTGAAATACACGAAAGGCGGCGTGAGCAAGCGGATGAAGCCCGTCTTCATGGTCTGCCTCAATGCCGCCAAACCAATCCCATACATGCCTTAGAAGGGATCCGAAGGCTCGCCCCCAACTCATGCCCTTTTCCCAATTGCGCTCGCCGTATTTTTCCGCTCCTACCGTGTAGACTTTTGCCAGTTCTCGGAGGGCATCGGACGGAATGAGGTCATAACGAAGCTTTCCGGCGTCGAAATTCTTTGCCGGCTCATCCTTCTGTTGAGTCGGGGTTGATCTGGCCTTCATGTTTTTTTCGATCCACGCATCTACTCTCCCGTGTTTCCTAATGTCCCGTTTCGCTTCTTCTTTTGTGGCGTAGGTAACGTCATCGAAGGGGTCATCCGATGTCAAAAAATCACCTGTTGGAGCGTCTTTGCCAGGGATAACCAAATAGACTTCTCCGTTCGTTATGATGATCCATCCCGCAAGTTCGCCTATTATGTCCCACTTTTTCACTCTCTTATCGCTCCCTTCGGGCGGCCCCTTGTTCCTCTTCCACTTCCTGGATCTCATAATCGACCATCTGGCGGTCTGAAATAGCCACGATATAGCCGCCGGCTATCGACTGAAACAGGTAATGAACAACATTGCCTGCACCTCGGCATGATCCGATGAATCGGCATCTGGTCTCGTCATCAAATCGGACCCCACGCGTTACCCGTTGAAGGATTTTATATACGCCTCCGGGTTTGAGTTCATAAACCCCTTCACGGCGCAGGTGATATTCCAGGATGCGTTTTTGAATTGTCGGCAACGGGCGATTCATGGTGTCGGCAATGCCTTGAGGAGACACTCCGAGGTCCAAAAGGCTTTCGAGCTGTTCCTGGTCTCGTGCCGTCCAAATCCTTGCTGCCGAAATCCCTACGCGATGCTTGGGACCGAACCCGCGCTCGCGCAAGACATTGGAGATTGTCGTATTGGACAGGCCGAAATCAATGGCAATAGCCTTGTTGGTGCAGCCTGTCTTCGATCTCCTGCATATTTCGTCCTTTTCGTCCTGGCTGATCCATATTTTACGGACCATCGGAGCGCCTCCTAAAATTTGATCGGAATCTGTATCCGCTGGCCGACTCGAAGCATCGGCCCCGTCGGGCCTCCAAGCCCGTTGATCTGCCTCACGTAGTAAATGACCAATCGGGGATCCTTATCCGGGTGATACATCTTGGCGATCTGCCAGAGCGTTTCCTGGGGCGCCACAATATGGACAACAGAAGCATCAGAGGGGTGTCGCCCATAATCCATGTCAGGGTCGGCAGGGCCGGTCGGCATAGCGAAGCGAAATAGAAGACCAGTTAGAATGGTCACGCACGCCATCATAATCAGAACCAGCCTAAAGTTGACGCTTCTGTAACTATCGCCCCGACGTAGCGCCACGGATTCGGTCATGGCGTTGCACAATCTTCGGCGCCTCATCGGAGCGCGTCCTCTTCCCGACTGCTGGCGGCCATTTTTTCAGCGAAAGCCCGGATATCTTCCACCCGCCATACCGTGACGGACTTGCTCAACTTGACGCCTTTAGGAGCAATGCCTTCAGACACCCAGCGCCACCAGGTGGGCTTGCTGACCGGGATAATCTTCAGGATCTGCGGAAGCCGCATAAATCCGTATTCGTACGCCTCCTCCTTGTTTGCCTCCCTTCTATGTTTCTCGATTTCCTGCGACAGCTTATCGATCTTGGCGCTCAATTGCCGTATCTGTTCGGGCATAGATTCATCAACGACAAAAACTGTCTGTCCGGGTGTCATGTCGTTACCTCCTCAACTACATTTATTGCCAAAAGCCGGGCTATGAGATCTCGCCCTTTCGGAGTAACCATCGTCCGATACCTGGTTCGCACAACATCTCCAATCTCTATCTGTGTTCGCCTGACGCGGAAATATCCTGATTCCAGATAACGCTGACGCGGCACCCAAGACCCGTCGAGGCGATAAAGGATCCCCTGGTCCGCAAGGAACGAGAAGATCCTCCTCGGACCGGTCCCAAGGCGCTGGAATTCCTTCGCCACCGCCTGAAGAGACATATCGGAACCTTCCTGACAGGTCGCGTCCCAGGCAATGGCCTTTGGCGCAAGCTTGCGGTTTTCGGCCTCCAGGTGCTCCCTTAAATCCACCTCGTCGGCGAGGGCCCTGAGGGCCTCCTGGAAGTTTTGAGGAATCCGCCGGCCCTGGAATTCATAGCGGCCGGACTTTCGAATAGCCGGAAGGACATCGTGCACGACCCAGCGCCTAAACCTGCGGGCTTCCGGTTTGCGCGACCGGAGCACCATGGAATACAGGCCGGGTTCGTTGACCATCCAAGCCTCTCCCTGACGACCTAAGTTGAACTTAGCCCGTTCGTCTTCTTCAAGGGATTCGATAGCCACGCTGGGATTGGTGAGATCAAGCACATCGCAGACATCCTTGGCCACCCACCAGGGTCCCCCGACTTCATCCACCACGACCCTGACCGGGTAACGTTCAAACCTGAAAACCTGAAGTTCGGTGCCCATCGCTTCACCTCCGTTCCTGGCCTTTTTATGGAAGAATTTGCTTCACGAGTCATATGATTTTTTGCATTCCGCTCACCTCCTTTCGTTTGTTTCCTCTCTTTTCAGCCCAAGGATGCTATTGGCCGAAGTGCATGATCGGAATTCCATAAATCTCCACAACAGCCACACCATTTCCAGCGCCATTAAAATCAGCCACAGCTTCATGAGCAAAAACGCTATTTTCAAAACTCTTCCCCCTCCGCCATATCCTCAAGCTCGGCAAGCTTCTTTTTCTCCGCTTCGAGCCTTCGCCTGCTTCTGGCGTCGCGATGTATAAGTCTTCTGCTTGCCGCATATTCAACCCTCGCGCGCTGGATCTCGATCTGGTCCAGCAACTCACGCAGCATTTCATGGCGCGACAGATATACGACATTGGATGTGCCAATCTCTCGCATGCCCCTACACCTCTCCTCTAACTTTTCCTGTTGCCATTAACGCCAGGACGGCAATGGCCTTGTTCGTTGCGGCAAGGCGTTCGAGATATGCTTTTCTGGTCTCGAGAAAGCGCTGCGTTTGAGGCATATCGGCTCTGCCGTTTTGCGTAAGATCACAACCGATCGTGAAAGTTTCTTCAGGATCGTCGAAGGTTTCAAAAAAAGCCTTTCTCGCCCTTTCCTCTTCCCCCAGAGCCTCCGCCAGATCGGGATCGGAAAGCCCGCGCGGAACATTTGTTATGGCTTGTCCCGCACGGGCACTATAGGGTTTGAATAGATTAGAGAAAAAAGTGATCCACTTTCAAGACCAAGCGTTGTTTCAAGCGCGGCTATATTTTTTGCATCAGTAGGTGGATATTTTTCGGTTTCCCAGGCGTATATTGCTGACCGCGATACACATATCTTTTCTGCAAGTTGTTCTTGTGTAAGGTGCTTACGCTTGCGTGCTGAGCGTATAACTTCTCCGTATCCCACCTTGTTTACCCCCCTTCAGATGCTAACTGTACTATGAAAATATA
>NZ_JADEVE010000081.1 GCF_016125955.1 Acetomicrobium sp. S15 = DSM 107314
TAACTCGTCGAACTCGGGTATGCCATGTTCTTCGAAGGCGAAAAAGGCAGGCTTGTATCCTTCTTGCCTTAATTCTACGAACTCGTAGTTCCTGTAACCTCCAGAGACAGCATCCACCCCGTTGCCACCATCGGTCTATGAATGTTTCCCTCCCCGACTCTGTTCCGATCTCACATCGACTCTCCTACGCCTGCGAGGGCATTAGCTATCATCTCTGGAATTCCACCGAACCAGCCCACGACACTGGAGGCCTTCTCCTTGATCCAATCCCAGGCATCTTAAGCCCTCTTCCAATGCCTCCGGGTGGGGTTTGGGGTTATTCACGCGCTCAAGCCCGATAACTGCGACAAAATAACGGTCAAGCCCTGTGAGCGATACGACC
>NZ_JADEVE010000082.1 GCF_016125955.1 Acetomicrobium sp. S15 = DSM 107314
TGCGAATCCCTGAGTTAAATATGATCATCTGTGCCTTCAAAAATACGAATTCCGTCTCCCCCTTGGCCCAGGTGAGGAAGTCTCCCTGGACCAGGCGCTCGTCTAAGATGTCCAGGAGAAACCTTCGTGCCAGGGCGGACCGGCGCTCGGTCTGGCTTTTTTGGCCGCCATGGCTCAGGTGACGGGAAAGGACATCTACGCCTACCCGCACAGGGAGCTGGCGAGATTTATACCTTTACCACCATTCATGTTCCTCCTGAAGGTTTCGAGGACAAGGTTCCATACACAGTGGTAGTAGTTAAACTTGACGAAGGTACCCTTGTATC
>NZ_JADEVE010000083.1 GCF_016125955.1 Acetomicrobium sp. S15 = DSM 107314
AGTCGCAGGGCTCGCGGAAAAGGCCTATATCTTCAGACTGGCCAAGCGGCTGACCCGGATCGGGTGAAATGGCGATCGTAGCGGCATCGCAGTAGAATGTTGGAGCGCGAGCCGATATCCATATCCATGCCGGGCTCTATAAGGGGCACCATCCTTCGCGCCTCGAAGTCGTTTATAAATGAGGCGAGAAAGTGGCGGAAGCGAGTGGGGGGAGGTCTGAGACAAACCCGAGTGGTGGCGGCCGCCCGCAAGAACGCCCATCAAGAGATACTGTAGGATTAGCCATCATTACATCATAATGAATCGGGGCCTGAACCTCACCACCAAGATTATGACTAGGCCCAATCCCTACCTGTACGCGACCGTATACACCATGATCATTAAGCAGAATACCATTAAACCTTCGTATCTCGGGATTTAGTCCTATT
>NZ_JADEVE010000084.1 GCF_016125955.1 Acetomicrobium sp. S15 = DSM 107314
TTGGAACTGTTGTTCAAACCACAGGCTCTAGCCCCATGGATGACATAGATCTTATGTTGTTGAGCTTTTTTACTACATTTTACGACCATTATGCAGTCTACGTGTGGATTATCAATATAAATTGTTATGACGAGTTAGCGAAAACGTAGTCTCAGGCTCTCAAAGGACAGCAAATTCGTGAGGATGAACACGGGGTTAAAATGGAAGAATTTCCGGACTTGCGAGAGGAGCGGCATTATGGCAAGAAATAGCTCCTCCCAGGGATTAGATCCGCAGGAGGAAGCAGAACTTTGTAGGCTTTGCCGTGCCGAAGGGACCAAGTTATTTCTAAAGGGCGATCGTTGCTACAGCGAAAAATGCGCCGTAGGCCGCAGGAACCATCGTCCTGGTCAGCATGGCTCTCGTA
>NZ_JADEVE010000085.1 GCF_016125955.1 Acetomicrobium sp. S15 = DSM 107314
CTTTCCCTTGGGGAGCTGGCGATCTTTGCCTTGTCTGGCTTTTAAGGGCTTACCCTTGACGCTCGTGCCGTCTTCTCCTTGTTTTAGCGGGATCTTTTCGGCAAGTTCCTGGCCATGCTGTCTAAGAGTCGTCTGAATACGTACTGAGATTAGAATGGCGATAACACCTAAAATCACCTCGAATTCCACACGGGAGCGCAACACGGCCGCAAAGAGCTCTTCCCTGCCGGAGGGATCGAGCATGGAGGTAGCTTCATCCAAAACCAAAACCTCGGGGTTCATGGCCAGTGCGCCGGCTATGGCTAAGCGTTGCTTTTGTCCGCCCGAAA
>NZ_JADEVE010000086.1 GCF_016125955.1 Acetomicrobium sp. S15 = DSM 107314
GATAAGACCATTTGAGCCCTCCATGGGGTGGATTGATGGAAACCCTATGCACGAAGAGTCTCTCTCGGCAGCTAAGATGGCAAAAGTAGATTTCATAGTTAATGTGGTGAATAACATACCAGAAAAGTTGATAAATTTCCGGGTTTATCTGGATGGAACAGATCTTCTCGGGGTGGCAGACGTGGACCTACCAAACCTCGAGGGCTTGACCGACGCTGTCAGGGGTGCAGGAATTGCTGGCGAAATAGATAGTCCGGCATTGGGACATTACTCTCCAATGACCTTAGGTCTCAACTGGCGGACAGTTACTGGAACCGTTACGCATCTCGCGGCTCCCATAGAACATCATCTTGTACTCAGGGGTTCTAT
>NZ_JADEVE010000087.1 GCF_016125955.1 Acetomicrobium sp. S15 = DSM 107314
TTTCCACGCCGGCGTTACGGAAGTTATCCAGCGCCTTCAGGTCTGCCTGAATGGCCTTGGCGTAATATGTGAATGCCTCTTCTCTCCACGCCGCTTCGATAACGTTCTTTAAGTCGTCAGGAAGCTCCTCCCATTTCTTTAGGCTGAATATGGGGTAGGCCACGATTTGCCCAGGCCCGTGATATGTGATATTTCCGCCCCTTGTGGTGTCATATACGTCTATGCCGAGCTGCCTCAAGGTTTCTTGGTTGGCCAGGAGGTTATCCCTTC
>NZ_JADEVE010000088.1 GCF_016125955.1 Acetomicrobium sp. S15 = DSM 107314
CATAACTGGCAGAATATCCCCTTCCCACCATTGCAGGGACCAAAATTGTGCCCAGAGCAGCGACCACCGCTGGTCCAGAGCCTGAAATGGCAGCAAAGATCATACACGCAACGACAGTTGGTGAGCTCGTGATATTGCACGGGGACGCCGAGCTCTGGATTGCTCGACCCCACCCTCCCAGGCGCAACCAGGATATAACGCTCGCCCCCAACTCATGCCCTTTTCCCAATTGCGCTCGCCGTATTTTTCCGCTCCTACCGTGTAGACTTTTGCCAGTTCTCGGAGGGCATCGGACGGAATGAGGTCATAACGAAGCT
>NZ_JADEVE010000089.1 GCF_016125955.1 Acetomicrobium sp. S15 = DSM 107314
CAAATGACAGCCGCGGCCGTCTCTACCATGGACGACATGTACGGAAACCGTTCCGGCCTCTACGGTGAGTTCATCGACAAGGTCAAAACCCGCTACGCCGAAAAGGGCAAGTCGCTCGGAACATGCTATTGGTCTCCCATGCGGTTGGTATTTCGATCAGCTCCACATGCCCTTCTCCCCAATCCTCCCTGGGAGAGATCCAGACACTGGGGCGCAGATCGTAACGAGCCTCCAGATCCTGATAATGATCGAAATTGCCTCCCTGTCAGGGCGGAGAGCTCTTCGGCCACCAGCCTGCCGAAATCGGGATGTGCGTTCAGGCCGGTGCCAACAGCGGTGCCGCCTATGGCCAAATCCCTCAAGTATTCCACGCTGGACGCGATC
>NZ_JADEVE010000090.1 GCF_016125955.1 Acetomicrobium sp. S15 = DSM 107314
GGGGAACAGCTGCAGTGCCCCTGTTGTGGGGGATTTTTGGACCGTCCTCGATCTTGAAAAAGACGTGAGGGGGTGGATCAGATGGAGGAGGAAAGAAGACGAGAAGAGGAAGTGGCTTCCGAAGGGGTTTCCTATTGCAACAACCCATTCGCCTACTTGAATCGCCACGGAATCGCCCAGAGAGAGTACCGGAAGATCGCTCGCTGTGATCTTTATCACGGCGAGGTCAAAGGTCGGGTCTCTCCCCACGATTTCTCGAAGATGAGTGATGTAATGAAATTAAAAGGGAAGAGCTGACCGTTGTGGGTGTGCCCAGATATCTGCATGGTTACGCCAGCCTCTTCGGCTTCGCTCAGTTTGA